>JAFXJT010000050.1 GCA_017532085.1 Oscillospiraceae bacterium
ACGCTGACCACCGGACATAGCCTTCGGCTTTCTGTTGAGCAGAGGAGTCAGATCCAGGATTCTGGCAGCTTCCTCAACCTTACGGGCGATTTCATCCTTCGGCACCTTGCGGAGCTTCAGACCAAATGCCATATTATCAAATACTGTCATATGCGGATACAGAGCGTAGTTCTGGAATACCATTGCGATATCACGATCCTTCGGTGCGATATCGTTTACGAGGCGGTCGCCGATATACAGCTCACCCTCAGAGATTTCTTCCAGACCTGCGATCATACGCAGAGTGGTGGATTTACCACAGCCGGAAGGTCCGACCAAAACGATAAATTCCTTGTCGCGGATTTCCAGATTTACATCAGAAACCGCAACAACGCCGCCGGGGTACTTTTTGTAGATTCCCCGCAGAGATAGACTTGCCATTCTCCTGTCCTCCTAAAAAATTCAAATTTATCAAGCAAAACTGCTTCACAGCAAGCTGCTGCAAGCGCTTTGCAAGTATGCGCCTGACCGCATACTAAATTGAAACAAATTGAAGTCAGCGTGTGGACAGCAATACACATTTGCGCATAGCTCCACTACTACAATCATACCAGATTTTTCGCTGCAGGTCAAGACTAGAAATGCCCAAACTTACAAGCAATTGTTTATCCAATATGACGAATGATTTTGTTGACAATTTGTGGAAATTGTTTGAAAGATCGTTTCTTTCAACATCTCAGACACTTCTTTGTCGGAAATGACAATATACTCTCCCGGCGCAAGATCTGAGGGCAATGGAAGGTTGCCGATCTGGATTCGTTGCAATTGTTCCACGTGGTTGCCCAGTGCAGCAAACATTCGTTTTACTTGATGATATTTGCCTTCGTGCAGACCAAGCAGAGCGATCTTTGGAGCAATCGCAGCATATTGTGCCGGCAGACAAGGCTCCGGTTCGCCGTGCGTTTCCAGCGTAAGACCTTCTGTAAAGGCGGTTTCGTAGTATGCCTCTACAGGATCACGCAGCTGTGCAAGATAATATTTTGTCACATGAGACTTTGGGGAAAGCATCCGATGAGACAGGGCGCCGTCATCGGTAATCAGCAAGAAGCCTGTTGTATCCAGATCCAGTCTCCCGCTGGGAAATAATCCGGGAAATCGGTGTTCCGGCGCCAGCAGATCCAGCACTGTTGTCTGACGACGATCGGAACAGGCAGTCAGCACGCCGGCAGGTTTATGCATCAAAAAGTAATGGTACTTCTGATATTGCACCGGTTTCCCGTCAAGTGATATACTATCCTCATCGGGATCTACGGAAGCATCCGGCTTCCGTTGCACAGTACCGTTTACTGCAACCGCACCTTTCCGTATGGCAGTCTGTGCCTCTTTTCTGGAAAGTGTAGTTTGTCCCGACAAAAAGCGGTCCAATCGCATGAAACGGCTCCTTTCTATGGCTGCCGTATTGCATAGGCAGCGTATCTGATGCATAGGATTCAATATCTATGAGTTTTTGGATTGAGGTTGATTTGAGTGAATGATCGCAGAACACATCGTGTGATTCGGCTGTTTTGTGCCATAACGATTACGGCAGCATTGACTCTGCTGTATCGGCATACGCCGCCGCAAACTCCACAGAGTGCAGAGATTCGGCTGACAACTGCCGAAGCCCGTGAAGGGTGGCTGAATCTTTGCGGATGGGCGGTTACGCCTGTATCGGAGTCGCCAATGCGGATTCCGACAGTATGGAATACAGAAATCGGGCAGCGTTGGCTGATGCTGCAGGGAAAGCAAGGTCTTTCACCGGAGGATCATGCCGGTGAAGCAGCAACCCGATATTGCTATCATATTGAAAATATCGCAGCTGAGGGCATGACAGCGGACGCTTGGTATGCCGAGCTGGTGCTTTGCGGAGATCTTCTGGTCGGTGCGCAGGTTTACTGTGCTGCATCGCCGGATTCGATTCAAAGTGTACGCTGATTGGCTATTGTTTATTTATGCAGCTCGCTGATGACACGAACAAAGTCATCCACATCGGAAAATGCAAGATAAACCGATGCAAAACGCACATATGCAACTTCATCGATTTCACGCAGCCGTGCCATGACCATAGAGCCGATCGTATCGGGAGAAACTGTCGGCGACATCTCGGCAGCGAGTTCTGCTTCGATTTCGTCCACCATGCCTGTGACGGCTTCCATTTGAACAGGACGCTTTTTGATGGCGGAATAGATGCCGGCGATCAGCTTGTTGCGATTAAAGGGCTCAAAAGAGCCATCTCGCTTTGCAACCATCAACAGAGGCCGTTCCACAGCCTCAAAGGTTGTAAAGCGCTTATTGCATTTGAGACAGTGACGACGACGGCGTTTTCTGCCTTCAATAGATCGGGAATCAACAACCTTGCTGTCATCGTGGCCGCAAAAGGGGCAACGCATATCAAACAGCTCCTTCCTGCGTAAATATCCGGATCATGGTTTGGAACGGGCAATGAGTCGGTTGATTCGCTGCCAATCTTCACTGAGATCCTGCACAGAATCGAAAGCTTCCCGATACAGCTCCAGTGTAATATCGCCCTGATATCCAATGCGATGGAGCTGTGTGAAAAAGGGAACGACGGAAAATCTGCCTTTTCCGATCCGCAGACAATCGCCCAGCGGACCATGATCACTGAGATGGATATGGGCAATATGCTTGCCGATCGATTGGATCGCTTCCATCGGATTCATTCCGGCACGAACCGCCTGCTTTACATCGAAGGTGATGGCTGCTTCATCGCCCAGAATCCTGCAAAATTCCTTCAGAAACTTTAGGTTCTGGCTTTCATAGCGATGCACATTTTCCTGTGTTACGGTAATACCGAATTGTTTTCCCAGTTCTGCGAGCGCGGCAAAACGTTCACAGTAAAATGCAATATTCTTACAAGTACCGAGCTGTGCGCCATGCAGAATACTGATGGCAGCGCCCAGTGTTGCTGTTGCTTCAAAGATATGTTTTGCCTGTTCCAAAAAATCGGTATAACGTCTGGTATATGCAGAAAAAAGCATATGCCCTTCGCTGGGAGCGGTCCAGGGATGCACGGCAATACATGCTGCGCCGAACCGATTACAGATTTCACGAAGATCTTGGATATATACAGGCGATGCTTCAGAGGGAGAGTTCAGAAAAATTTCAACATTCTGCACACCGGCAAGACACAAATCATACAGCGCATCTTCCGTTGGCTTCGGAAACAGACAAGCGGTGGAGACTGCTGCCTGCATGAAAACCCCTCCTTTGCGGACACTCCGATTCGCAGGAGCATGAATACACTCTTTTATCATAACACAAAGCACCCTGCAAATGCAAGGTGCTTTGTAGAATTTTGTAGATAGTGACAAGGATTCGACGACAGATCCGAAGGATTTGCGTCAGAACGCTTATGCTTTTTTGTTTCTGGTTTTCCAGGTGACCCACAGCATGGGTGCAACGCAAAGGGAAGAATAGCATCCTGCAATCATACCGACGATCATAGGAATGCTGAAGCTGAGAATCGAGCTCAGATTGCTGATTGCTGCTACAACGGTAACAATCAATAATGCACCGATGGTTGTGATAGAAGTACGCAAAGTACGGCGCATTGTCTGGCTCAGAGAAGTGTTGACAAGCTCTGTGATCGGCGCTTTGGACATCAGCTTCTGGTTTTCACGGATACGGTCGTAAATAACGATGGTATCGTTCACGGAATAACCCAGAATGGTCAGAATAACTGCCATGAAGTTGGAATCAATTTCAAAGCCGCAGACTACAAAAGCACCAAATACAAGACACAGATCATGCAGCAATGTGACAACTGCGAATACGCCGGCGCTCCAACCGGAAATTCTTTTGAATCGCCATGCAATGTAGAGAATCAGTACGATTGCGGCAAAAATTGCGGCAACAATACATTTTGCAAAAAACTGCTTGCCGGATGCAGGAGCAATATCATTGCATTCCAGCAGTTCGATCTTTGCATTGGGATACTGTTCGGCTAATGCCTTGTTCAGTTCATCCTGCAGCGTAACATCAAAAGGCTTATCCATGCTGAAGGAGATCGAAAAACTGGTTTTGTTTTCGCCGGTGAAGGTTTCACCAAGCTGTGCCTTTGCGGAAACACCCAGCGTATCGGAAACAAGCTTGGTCAGATCACTTTCGGAAATATTGCCTTCATAGGAATAGGTTGCAATGGTACCGCCCTTGAACTCAATGGATACTCCAACACCAAATAAGAAGCTGGAGATAAGTGTGCAGACAATGAGAATGGCGGAAATCATGAAGAAAACCTTGCGCTTTCCGCAAAAATCACGGATCTTCACGTTTTGTGCGATAGAGGTTGTGTTAGCGTTCTTACTCATTTTTCAGCACCTCCGTAAAGCTTTCTGTTCTGCAGGCCTTTGAACTTGGAAAGGGAGGTCAGCATCAAACGAGAGGCCAGAACGCCCATGATGAAGTTGAAGAATACACCGGTCAGCAGCGTGAAGCCGAAGGAATAGATCGTACCCTCAGTGGATATACCAAACCAGCGGAACAGGAAGCTGAAGCACTGTGCAAAGAAGCTGTCGGATACACCGAATGCACCCATCAGAATGATTGCAACAATAATAACAGTCATGTTACCATCCAGAATGGAGGAGAAGGAACGCTGATAAGCGGATTTCAATGCCGATTCAAGGGTCTTGCCCAGATGCAGCTCTTCCTTGATACGCTCGGCAGTGATAATATTACAGTCAACGCCCATACCGATGGCAAGAATGATACCTGCGATACCGGGGATGGTCAGCGTGTTGGAATCGTGGAAGCCGAACCAACCGGAGATGACAGCCAATGTACCGGCAACCTGTCCGATCAGAGCAATGGATGCTACCATACCGGGCAGACGATACAGAACGATCATGTAAATGGAGATGAGGAACAGCGCAATCACACCCGAGAGGATCATTGCCTGCAGAGCACCGGTACCCATGCTGGGAGAGATGGTCTTGAAGGTTTCGGTCTTCAGATTGAACGGCAGTGCACCGCCGTTGATCTTATCGGCCAGCGCCTTAGCCTCATCATAATCCATATTGCCGGTGATGCTTGCTACACCGCCGCTGATGGCTTCATTTACAGTAGGACAAGAAATACATTCATTATCCATCCAGATCGAGATGACATAGCGTGCGCTGGATGTGGCAGTGGTATCCAGATAAGCGCTGTCTTTATTCACGGCTGCCTGTGTTGCGTTTGCGAACGTGGTCTTTGCTTCGTCGCTCAGCTTCAGGCTGACGCAATAATACGATGTCATATTGCCTTTTTCATCGGTTTCGGGAACCACATAAGCTTCTGTTACATCAGTACCCTCGATGATGACTGTGCCGCTGGGAGTGACGTTTACGGTGCCGTCATCCTCGGTGGTGGTGGAATATTGATAACCCTTGCGGAATTGCAGCTGTGCGGTATCGCCAAGCTCTGCTACTGCATTTTCGGGATCAAAATCCTTTTCACCGCTCTGCCATGGAAAACGCACGATTACTTTATCGTTTCCTTCATCCATGTAGACTTCATAGTCATTGATGCCCAGCATAACCAGACGAGATTTCATAACCTCCTGGATTGCTTCCAGCTGTGCTTTGGTTGCGTCAGTTTCCTCATCTTCGGGCGCAAAGGTAACGTCCACACCGCCTTGAATATCAATGCCGAGACGAATATCATCCAGACCTTTAATGTATACGGTGGTCAAATCACCGTACTGCATTTTGAAGCCGAAGATGGTTGAGGCGGCATAGGCGATGATAAGAATGAACACGATGAAGAAAACCGGTTTTTTGATCTTCACTGTCAAGCCTCCTTATTCTTTCACGGATACAGTGCAGGGAAAAGCTGCGGCAAGACACAGCTTCCCCTATACTGAAAAGTACATTTCATTATAGAGCATTTTGCAAAAAATGTCAAGTGTTTTCGTCTGATTTTCATTTTTTATGCAAAATGTTCGGGGATCAGACGGTAAGCTCTACGTCAGCGGCGGATTCTGCATCGCGCAGTACCGGAGCAATGTATTCCGCAAGAAATTCTTCTACTTGCTGTACGCTTCTGCCGGTGTAGTTTGCAGGATCAAGCTTTTTCTCCAGATCTTCAGCAGTTACGCCGAAAATCGGATCTGCCGCAATGCGCTCGCAAAGGTCGTTTTTCAGACCCTTCTGCTTGACCTCGGCGCCGGCTGCCATGGAATGGACACGGATTTGCTCATGCAGCTCCTGCCGATCTCCGCCGCGGGCTGCTGCATCCATAATGATGTTTTCGGTTGCCATAAAGGGCAGCTCAGCCATCACACGCTGACGGATTACTGCAGGATATACAACCATGCCGCTGGTCACATTCATCATAATATTCAGAATCGCATCTGCTGCAAGGAAGCCTTCCGCAACTGCGATGCGCTTGTTGGCAGAGTCATCCAGTGTACGCTCAAACCATTGCGTGCCTGCGGTCAGCGCAGGATTGAGACAGTCTACGATCAGATATCGTGCCAGTGCAGTGATGCGCTCGGAGCGCATGGGGTTGCGCTTGTATGCCATTGCGGAAGATCCGATCTGACCTTTTTCAAAAGGCTCCTCCATTTCCTTGAAGGATTGGAGAAGACGCATATCGTTGGCGAACTTCATGGCGGATTGTGCAATGCCGGAAAGTACATCCAATACCTGTGCATCAACCTTGCGGGAATACGTTTGTCCGGAAACCGGAACGACAGCATCGGATGCAAAGCCCATTTCTACGGCAATTTTTTGCTCCATGGCACGGATTTTTGTGCTGTCGCCGTGGAACAGCTCCATAAAGGATGCCTGGGTGCCGGTGGTGCCCTTAGAGCCTAACAGCTTCATTCTTGCAATACGGGTATCCAGCTCCTCCAGATCCATCAGCAATTCGTTCATCCAAAGGGTTGCGCGCTTGCCGACTGTGGTAAGCTGTGCGGGCTGACAGTGCGTATAGGCGAGGCAGGGCTGTGCTTTCCATTCCTCCGCAAACTTTGCCAGATTTCCCAGAACGGTGATCAGCTTTTTGCGGATCAGCTTCAAGGCATCCCGCATGATAATAATATCGGTATTATCACCCACATAGCAAGAGGTTGCGCCCAAATGAATGATACCCTTTGCATTGGGACAGGCAAGTCCATAGGCATAAACATGAGACATTACATCATGGCGGCATTCCCGTTCGCGAGCCGCTGCTGCCTCATAATCAATATCGTTGATGTGTGCTTCCAGTTCCGCTACTTGCTCTGCGCTGACCGGAAGACCCAGTTCGTGCTCGGCACGGGCAAGTGCTACCCAGAGCTTACGCCATGTGGTGAATTTTTTGTCGGCAGAAAAAAGATATTGCATCTCTTTGCTGGCGTATCGGGTACAGAAGGGGCTTTCATAGCTGTGCATGGTGTTGGTATCCATTCTTGATATACGCATCCTTTCAAAAGAAAATGAGCATTTTGCTTCAAGCTAACATTATAGCATAGCATCAGGCGATTGTCAATCCTTACAATAGAAACAACAGCGCAATTCATAGGGTATTCGTCGCTTGTCGGAGAGGTGAATCACTAAAATATCCAGTAACGGCATAAGCGATCAGGGAAAAATCGGCAAAGTATACAAAGATAGCAGTGTTCCCTTGACTTTTCAATTTTCTTGGTGTATAATAACTGCTTGCAGGGTAATATGCCGAATTGCAGGGTTGTATTCCAACCTGTTTTTTGATGTGTTTGGCTGCTGTTTCTTGCTGTGACCGCTGCAACGGTCTTTATGATTGAATACATTATATTGTATATACACAAGAGAAAAGGAGTGACGTTTCCATGAAGAGAACATACCAGCCCAAGAAGCTGCATCGCAAGAAGGAGCATGGCTTCCGCAAGCGTATGGCAACTGCGAATGGCCGTAAGGTTCTGGCTCGCCGCAGAGCAAAAGGCAGAGCAAGATTGACTTATTGAGTCAGAAACGCTAGTAAAAGGGTCACAATGCGGTTTGTGACCCTTTTTCGATAGTGTCCGGAGGTGCTTTCGGTATCTTTCGGGCTGTTGCAAGAGAGGACGAAACACCTTATGCTGTTTACGATAACAATGAATCGCAATCAGGATTTTCAGCGCCTTTATCGCTGTGGCGCGTTTTGTTCTCTGGGTTCTGCTTTGATTTATGCAATGCCGAATCAGCTTTCTTGCAATCGCTTGGGGATCACTGCCGGCAAAAAGGTCGGACATGCTGTTGCGCGTAATCGTGCAAAGCGCATTATCCGTGAAGCCTATCGTGCAGCAGAGCCTGCGCTTCCCATTGGTCTGGATGTTGTGATTGTTGCACGCTCCGGTCTGCCTGCCGAGAATGCAACGGTTTTGATTCAAGCTATGGCAAAGCGTGGGGTTCGGCATTTGAAAGGAGTCAGTGACGGCTCTGTTCCTTGTCAGTCTGCCCCCAAACGGAACCGCAGTCCCCGGAAAAAGCTTTCGACTGCCTCCGGTGAGAAAGGAACGGCTTAAGTCCATGCGCATGCTGGTCCTTGCTTTGATTCGGGGATATCGCCGTTGGATCTCGCCTTTATTTCCTGCTTGCTGCCGCTATCGGCCGAGCTGTTCTGCCTATGGCTTGCTTGCTGTGGAACGCTTCGGTGTTTTGCGTGGGCTTTGGCTCACCGGATTGCGGATTCTTCGCTGCAATCCCTTTTCCGATGGTGGATGGGATCCCGTTCCGCTGGTGTTTGATCTGCTGGGACGACATCGGATCTGTCAGCCCGATCCGCTGATGACATCTGCTTCGGCGCATGCCCATGCGGTCGGTTATCTGCTTGCGCCTCGTCTTCGGTATCATAGTGCGAGGCCTTATCTTTGATCTGCACTTTTCGGACTTTGCTTCCGAATGATGACTTAAGTATTTGAAACGGAGGCTATCCCTTTGTTTGATCTGATTGCTATTCCCTTTGGTTGGTTTATGCGTACGGTCTATCAGCTGGTGGACAGTTATGGTATCTCTATTATTCTGTTCACGCTGCTTCTGAAGCTGATCACGCTGCCCAGCTCCTATAAAACACAGGTGAATCAGGCTCGTATTGCTCTGCTGAATCCCCGTATGGAAAAGATCCGCAAATCTTTTGCCAATAATCCTGCCAAGCTGCAGGAAGAGCAATCCCGGTTGTATCGTGAGGAAGGTATCAATCCCAGTGCCGGCTGTTTATCCAATCTGGTCACTATGGTTGTGCTCCTCGGCGTGTATCAGGTGGTTATGCGCCCGATTACTTATATTTTTCGTATGAAGGATGAGGCTGCAACTGCGCTCTCGCTGCTCAGCACTTGGCTGACCGAGAATCATATCACCGAGAAATATCTCCAATCACGTCCTGAGCTGATCATCCTGAAGTATGTAAAGAGCAACCCCGAAATCTTCAGCTCCATTGAGGGCTTTACCGATACTTTGCAGGGCTTTAAGAATACATTCCTCGGCTTTGATCTGGGTGCTCAGCCCAGCCTTTCTCCTGCTGAATGGAATGGAAATGCGCTTTTGCTTGCAATGATCCCGATTCTTTCCGGTGTGCTGCAGCTGGTGCTGACCATCATTACACAGCGTCACACCAAAAAGAATAATCCCAATGTACAGGGCATGGGCGCCATGACTGCAATGCTCTATACCATGCCGCTGATGTCTGTTTGGATCGGTTTTTCCGTTCCTGCCGGTGTTGGTTTCTATTGGCTGGTGAACTCTTTGCTCAGCCTTGTTACTACTTTGAGTCTCTATGCATTTTTGTCTCCTGCCCGTGTGGCTGTGATCAATGAAAAAGAAAAGCAGAAGCAGCTTGCAAAAGGTCCAAGCTGGACGCAGCGCATGATGGAGGCTTCTGCACAATATGCCAATGAACAACAGAATGGTTCTGCTGCGTCTCGCGGCAACGGCAATCGTACTCGCTATTCCGATGGCGATGACGGCATGTCCCGTAAGGAACGCTCTGAATATGAGCGTAAACTGATTGAAGCTGCCCGTCGCAGAGCCGCCGAAAAATATGGCGAAACCCTCAGCGATTCTGACGACGATAACGAAACATCATCCTAATCAACGATTGCAGCGGTGTTTGCTGCTGCTGAAAATATCTTTGGAAGGAGAGCGACGTGGTCCGCTGGCATGCTGATTGCGTCCCATTCACTGTTATGATGGAAATATTTACCGCAAGCTCCCTTGAGGAAGCAAAGCAGCAGGCTGCAGCTGCTTTCTCTGCTCCGATTGAGAGCATTCGCTTCACGGTTCTGGAAGAGCCGAAGCGTGGCCTACTCGGACTGCTTGGCAAAAAATCCGGCGAATATAAGGTAAAAGCGGAGTATGAGCCGGTTTCTGCAGCAGAAGAGAGCGTCTCTGCCGATGTTGAGGCAGCTACTGAAGATGTGACAGCTGATGTACCTGCAATTGAGGAAGCAGTCGTTGTTCCCGCTGAAACTGCACCTGTTTCCGATGCTGATATGCAGGAAAAACTCGATCGTGCTGTTGATTACTTGAAATCCATTGTTGCACATTTCGATTCCGATGCTGTTGTTGCCGGTTCCATTACAGAAAATGGTGTTCTGATTGAGCTGCAAGGCTCCAATTCCGGTGCGCTGATCGGAAGACGCGGTGAAACACTTGATGCCATGCAGTACCTTGCTTCTATGGTCGCAAATCGTGGCGATCGTGAGTATCTGCGTGTTTCCGTTGATACCTGCGGATATCGTGAAAAACGCCAGAAAGCGCTCCAGGATCTTGCTGCCAGACTCAGTAAAACTGTATTGCGCAATGGCCGTGGTGTTACGCTTGAGCCCATGAATCCTTATGAGCGTCGCATTATTCACTCTACTGTCACCGAGATCGAAGGCGTTTCGTCGCATTCTACCGGTGAAGAGCCCAATCGTCGTGTTATCATTATGCCGGATCATCCTGCTCCCGGCAATGATCGTCCTGTGGATCTTCGCCACAGAGATGCTCGCCGTCGTGGCGGAAATGATCATCGCCATCGCAGCGGCAATGGGAACGGCGGACGTAATCGTCGCAATGATCGCCGTTCTACCGGTGAAGGCTTACATCGTCTGGATTTGTCTACCAGCTTTGAAAAGGATTATAAGCGCCCGAAGCCTGAGGATGCTCTCAATACCGGCGTTTACGGAAAAATTGACCTTGATTGATTGGAAAGGGCGGCATATAAGCCGCCCTTTTGTTTTGGAGGAATTATGACAACCATTGCTGCTGTCTCCACACCCAACGCGATCGGCGGCTTGGGTGTGCTGCGTATTTCCGGTGATGATGCGATTCTCGTCGCAGAAAAAATCTTTCGCAGCGCAAATTCCAGACGTGTTTCCGATATGGCTGGATATACATGCTCCTATGGAAATATATATGACGATAATACGTTTGTGGATGATGTTGTTCTCACTGTGTTTAGAAAACCAAATAGCTATACCGGTGATGATGTAGTGGAGATATCATGCCATGGCGGAATATATATCTGCAAAAAGATATTATCGCTTCTATATAGACATGGCGCAAAACCTGCGGAAGCAGGCGAATTCACACGCAGAGCCTTTGAAAATGGCAAAATGTCGCTTTCACAAGCAGAGGCTGTGATGCAGGCGATTCATGCAGAAGGGGAAGCGGCTTTGCAAGAGGCGAATTATGCCCGCAGCGGTAAGCTGTCTGCTCAGATGCGTAATGCGTTACAGGATATCACAGCGATCCTATCTGCTTTGGCATATTGGATGGACGATCCTGAGGAGTCACCGCCAGAGCTGGAGCCTGCCTTATTAACGGAGACAATCCGCAAGCTATGCGCTCGTCTTAGTACTATGGCGGAGGAATATGAAAACGGCAGGGTGTTCCGAGAAGGAATTCGGACGGCTTTGCTTGGCAGACCCAATGCCGGCAAATCATCTGTGATGAACTGGCTGTCCGGTTTCAAGCGCAGTATCGTGACGGAGATTCCGGGTACGACTCGTGACGTTGTGACCGAGCAAGTGAAGCTGGGCGATTATACGCTTCTTCTTGCGGATACGGCCGGAATTCGAACCGCTACCGATCGAATCGAACAGATTGGTATCGAGCAATCTTACCTAGAAGCAGAATCGGCTCAGCTGCTGCTTTATGTCGTTGATGCTGCAGTTGGTTTCTGCGATGAGGATCAAGTGTTTTTGGATCGGTATTCCGATCGAAAATGCATTGTCCTATGGAATAAGATTGACATTGCTCACGCTTCTTTGCCACAAATCGATGTTCCCATTGTGCCATGCGCTGCTAAATTGCAGCAAGGGGATGCGGCGCTTTTGGATGCTTTGCGGCGTGTTCTTGGTGATGCTCCAACCGAGCAAAGACCGACTTTGATCACAGAGCGTCAGCGTGTGTTAGTGCTGTCCGCTGTTGATTTCTTGCAGAACTCCATTCGACTGATCGAACAACAGCAGCCGTTGGATATGCTTTATGAGACGCTGCAATCTGCCGCGTTATCCCTCGGTGAGATTGATGGCGATTTGGTTTCTGATTCTGTGATCAATGGCGTGTTCGAACGGTTTTGTGTCGGTAAATAATGTTCCACGTGGAACAAAAGGAATGATTGTATGAAATTTCTTGGCGATTTTGATGTAGCAGTGATTGGCGCTGGCCATGCGGGGATTGAAGCGGCAATTGCCTCGGCGAAGCGCGGCTGCCGAACTGCTTTGTTTACCATATCTCTGGATCAGATCGGTAATATGCCCTGCAACCCCTCCATTGGAGGCAGCGCGAAAGGGCATCTGGTGCGTGAAATTGATGCGCTTGGCGGTGTTATGGCGGAGGCGGCGGATGCTTGCTGCATCCAAATGCGTATGCTGAATCTCAGCAAAGGCGCATCTGTACATAGCCCTCGCGCACAAGAAGATCGCAAGGCCTATCAACTGTATATGAAAAATTTGTGCGAAAATACGCATAATTTGCAGATTATTCAAGCGGAAATTGCTGATATTTTGATCGATGATCAACAAACTGTATCGGGCGTTGTCAATGTATTTGGAGGAATCTATTGCTGCAAAGCGGTTGTGATCTGTGCCGGCACTTTTTTGAGAGGCAGAATTTTTGTTGGACAGCATACCCAGGAGAGCGGTCCTGATGCTTGCTTGCCCGCTCGCTTCTTATCGCAATGCCTTGAAAAGCATGGGGTTTCGCTGCGGCGTTTCAAAACCGGAACCCCATGTCGTGTTCATCGGCGCAGTATTGATTACAGCCGATTGATACCGCAGTCCGGAGATCTAAATCCGAGACCATTTTCGTTTATGCCGAAATCAACGCTCTACAATGATGCTATGTGTTATATTGCCAACACAAATCCTACAACCCACCAGATTATACGTGATAATCTATCGGAATCACCGCTATATGGCGGAATGATCGAAGGCGTTGGCCCCAGATATTGTCCTTCTATTGAAGATAAGGTGATGCGTTTTGCGCAAAGAGAGCGCCATCAGATCTTTGTTGAGCCCACAGGCCTGAATTCGGAGGAAATGTATCTGCAAGGATTTAGTACGTCGCTGCCCGAATATGTACAAATTGAAATGCTTCGTTCGGTTGCCGGATTTGAGCATATTGAAATCATGCGTTCTGCTTATGCAATCGAGTATGATTGCATTAATCCGCTTTGCCTTTATGCGACTTTGGCGTTTCGTGATTTTTATGGCCTTTATTCTGCAGGACAGTTTAACGGTACATCGGGCTATGAAGAGGCGGCTGCGCAGGGGCTTGTTGCTGGAATCAACGCATCTGCGTATGTTTTACATGAGGAACAGCTTGTGCTCCCTCGGCAGTCGTCGTATATCGGTACTTTGATTGACGATTTGGTTTCAAAAGGCTGCGAGGATCCCTATCGTATGATGACTGCACGCAGTGAGTATCGTTTGTCTTTACGGCATTCTACGGCTGATGCACGACTTACCCCGATCGGACACCAATATGGCTTGATATCGGAAGAACGATTCGCAGCATTTTCTCGCAAAATGGAGCGAATTGCCCGTGTGACAGAACATGTATCGCAAGTCACTGTGTCGCCCAGCCAATCTCTTAATGCATATTTGGAACGTGTCGGTACGAGTCCGCTGCAATCCGGTATGCGATTTGATGCGCTGCTGCGACGTCCGCAAGTGGATTTTTCAACTGTAATCGAGGCGCTCCCAATCGAATTGCTGCATTCGATGCGGCTTGATCGGGATGCCCTCACGCTCGAAGAGACTGAGGAAGTGAATTTGCAGGTAAAATATCAGCAATATATTGAACGGCAGAATCACCAGAATGCGCAATTGGCACACTTGGAACGTATCCGACTACCGCAAACGATCGATTATCAAACGCTGATTGGGCTTTCGTCTGAGGCGAAAGAGAAGCTTACGAAGCAGAAACCCGAAAATCTGCGGCAAGCGGCGCTGATTTCCGGTGTCTCTCCGGCAGATATCAATATTATTTTGTCGTTTTTGAAAGCAGGTGGACATCGTGGGTTGGAATGATTTTGCATCGTGCAAGGCGCTGTTTGAGCGCTACCAAATCCCTATGACTCAGATTCAATATGAGCAGTTCTGCGAGTTTCAACGTCTCATGACAGCGGAATCCGAGCGTCAGAATGTATCTGCAGTGAATGATCCCGATGAGATATGGGTGAGGCATTTTCTCGATTCTGCATATTTGTATCATCATGTACGGAAAACTCAGCCGCATTCTTTTCTGGATCTTGGCACTGGCGGTGGATTTCCGGGAATTCCGATTTCCATTCTGTTTCCGGATTTGTCTGTAACGCTGCTGGATAGTGAGGAACGCAAGCTGGAATACTGCACCAAAGTGATTTGGGCGCTGGGGCTGCAAACACAATGCTTATGCGGACGAGCGGAGGAGTTATCGAAATCACCGCAGTATCGTGAACAGTTCGATTTTGCAGCATCCCGTGCTGTAGCGAACGGCTCCATGCTTTGCGAACTTGCATTACCATTTTTGAAGATCGGAGGCACATTTGCTGCTTTCAAGGGCAGTGGATATGATCCGAAGATTGAACGCTTTTTTGAAGCATCTGCTGCGCTGGAAGCGGATGAACCTATTGTCGAGGATTATCGACTGGAAGGCGTTGATAAACATCTGATTTTGATTTCAAAAAGCCGATCGACACCCCTTCAATATCCTCGAAGATATGCAAAAATGAAACGATCCCCGCTGTAAATGTTCCACGTGGAACAAAATAAGACCGTCAGATTACATCTGACGGTCTTATTGTTTTGGGATTCCATTAACCACGGGGCTTGATGATGTCGCAGCCCATAAAGGGACGGAGCACCTCGGGAACGACGACGGTGCCGTCGGCTTGCTGGTAGGTCTCAAGGATTGCAGCGATAACACGGGGTGTTGCCATACCGGAACCGTTAAGGGTGTAAGCAACTTGCTTCTTGCCATTCTCGTCCTTATAGCAGATTTTTGCACGACGTGCCTGATAATCACTGAAATGACCAACCGAAGAAACCTCCAACCAGCGCTGTGCACCGGGAGCCCATACTTCGATATCGTAGCAGCGGCCATATTTATCGCCCATATCGCCGGTGCAGAGATCAAGGATGCGCCATTGAAGCTTCAAATCCTGAATGATCCGCAGACAATCGGCAAGAAGGTCATCCAGTTCGGCTTTGCAGTTCTGCGGTTCTACAACCTTAACAAGCTCGACTTTATGGAATTCATGCACACGCTGCAGGCCGCGAGTATCCTTGCCGGCGCTGCCAGCTTCACGACGGAAGCAAGCGGTATATCCGCAGCGATACTGAGGAAGCTGACCTGCCTCAAAAGTAGTCTCTGCAAATGCACCGGTAAGTGGAACCTCGGCAGTAGGGATCAGCCACAAATCATCGCTTTGGCATTTGTATTGCTCCTCAGCAAATTTCGGCAGGTGACCGGTAAATGTCAAGGTTTTTGAGGAAACCATGTGCGGGGGGATGATTTCCAGATACTTTCCGCTGTGCAGAGAAAGCGCATAGGTTACAAGCGCACGCAAAAGCTGTGCGCCGGCGCCCTTGTACATAGCAAACATAGAGCCGGATACTTTACTTGCGAGATCATTGTCGAGAATATCCAGATCAGAGCCAACTTCCCAATGCGGACGAAAATGCTCTGTGGTGGACTTGTAATAATCTTCGCATTCCCGTGCGATTACATTATCGGAAGCATCCTTGCCATCGGGAGCATCCAGGTCAGGAAGGTTCGGGATATCCAGATGCAAATCACGGATTTGTGCTTCCAGCGCAGTAAGATCCGCTTCTCCTGCTGCAATATCATCGCGCAGCTGGCGTTTCTCTTCTACAGGGATGGACTGATCTTTTTTCCATGCATTGCGCTTTGCGCGCAGGTCGTCTAACGACTGCTGCTTGCCCTTTTTCTGCTGCAGCAGAGCAGCGAGATCATCCAATTTAGAGATGTCATAGCCTTTTCTGGCAAGCTGTGTTTTGAGCATTTCCGGCTCAGTCAAAACGAGATTCAGATTGATCATTGTATTACACTCCTTTGTGATTTTAGGATTCGATCTTTTCCAGAGCTGCGAGTTTTACGCAGAGGCAGAACAGCTCCATAGTTTTGCGGAGTACATCCACAGAAGGATACGTGGGAGCAATACGGATATTGGAATCATCGGGATCCTTACCGCCCGGATAGGTTGCGCCGGCAGGGGTGAGCGTTACGCCGGCATCCTTGCAAAGTTGCACAATCCGTTTTGCACAGCCGTTCGGAGCTTGATAGGAGATAAAGTATCCGCCTTGAGGGGCAGACCATGTGCCCAATCCCAGCGGCTTCAATTCCTGTTCCAACAGTTCGATGACGACATCAAATTTCGGCTTGAGAATTGCAGCGTGCAGTTTCATATGTTCTTTCACGCCTTCGGCATTGCCAAAGAAACGTGCATGGCGCAATTGATTGATTTTATCAAATCCGATGGTCTGGATTCCCATATCACGACTGAATTGCGCCAAATTCGCTTTGCTCATAGTAACAGCAGCGATGCCGGCTCCGGCAAATGTTACTTTCGAGGTGGATACGAACTGATAAACCATATCCTCAGAGCCGAATTCCTTGCATGCATCTGTAATGCGAAGCGGTGTTACAGGATTCTCTACGATATGGTGAAGGAAATATGCGTTATCCCAAAAGATACGGAAATCTTGAGCGGCAGGCTTCAGTGATGCAAATCGACGCACCACGGCATCGCTGAATACAACACCGGTGGGATTTGCATATATGGGCACACACCATATTCCTTTCACGCTTTCATCTGATTCTACATACTTTGCAACCATGTCCATATCGGGACCGTCTGCAAGCATTGGAATCGGAATCATTTCAAAGCCAAAGTAGTTTGCAACAGCAAAATGCCGATCATAGCCCGGAACAGGGCAAAGGAATTTCACGTTATCCAGCTGAGACCAGGGAGTACAGCCGGCAATGCCGTGCACATAGGCGATCTGAAAACAATTGAACATCAGCTGCAAACTGGAGTTGCCGGCTGCAAATACCTCATCGGCAGGTACACCCAGCAAATCCGCAAACAGCGTTCTGACTTCAAGAATACCGCCGGGTACGCCATAGTTCCGGCAGTCCGCGCCGGTTTCCGAGATCAGAGAATCATCGGCAGAAAGCGTATTCATCATCGGCATGGTGAGTGCAAGCTGTTCGGGCGATGGGTTTCCGCGAGCCATATTCAACTGCAGCTTTTGAGCAGCAAACGCATCGTAGGCAGCTTTTGTTTCATTGTATAAAGCTGCTCTAGCCTCTTGCGATAGCTGAGAAAGTAACTTTTGTTCCATAGGAGGTCCTTCCTTTACCTTAGGATTCTTTATGATACAAGTGTTTCAACAGTTTATTATAGCATATTCTCAATGGAAATGCAACGGCTTTTTGAAAAAACCTTTCATTTTTTGCAGATCTCTGATTTCTTCATTTTTTATCCTGCAAAACAGAAAAAATATCTGTGTTTGCTTGACAGGAGCAGTGAAAACGGTTTATAATAATCGTAAAAGAAGAGACAAACACAAACCATAGAAAAAAAGAGAATGATGTTTGTCCATAGCAGCTATCGTGTGTACAATCAAAGGAGCAGAGTATATGAGTAAAAAAAGCAACAGCTTTTCTGATACAAAGCCGCTGCCTGTCAAGGAGGCGGTTAAGGCAGCCGGAAAGCAATCGGAAAAACCAACGGATGCAGCATCTATAAGAGAAAAGAATTCCGCTGCGATCACAAAGAGTCATACAGGTCTGAAATCGGAAAAACAAAAACCAAAGCGCAGAGGCTGCAATCCACTGACTATCCTGCTGATCTTCGTGGTATTGGTGTTTGGTGTATTCTCGTTGATTTCCATTTGGGCGATTCAGCAGCTTCGCTATGAGCCCACACAGCTGCGGCAGATGATTGCGGATGATGCGGTCTATGAAGATGAGCAGATACGGAATATTCTGGTGATTGGCAGCGATTCCCGCGGCGATTCGGGCGGCAGATCCGATGCAATGCTGCTGGTAACGCTGAGCGGCCGCAACAAGACCATCACGATTACCTCGCTGATGCGGGATAGTTATGTGAGCATTCCGGGACATGGCTGCAACAAACTGAATGCCGCATATGTATATGGGGGTGCTACCCTCTTAATGGATACCATTGAAGCCAATTATCATATTGATGTGGATGAATATGTCGTCATAGATTTTTCAGCATTTGTAGCAGTCATTGATGCATTCGGCGGAATGGAGCTTACCATCAGCGATGCGGAAGCAGAGGGTATGAATATTATCCTGCAGGCAGAGCTGAATTTGCTCATGGGGGATGCGGTGAATGCGGATTTGCTGCCCGGCGGCGGAACATATCAGATGAATGGTAAGCAGGCGCTTGCCTATTCGCGATTGCGGTATGTGGGCAATGCGGATTATGAGCGCACCCAGCGTCAGCGTACTGTCATGCAGAAGCTGCTGGAGCAGATGAAATCGCTGCGTCCCGGAGCATGGTTTTCGTTGATTGAGGATGCATTGCCGTTGATTTCCACGAATATGGAGCCGTTTTCATTGTATGTGCTTTCTCTGCGGGCACCGATTTTGCTTGCAGCCTATGATATCCAAACTCTGCGGCTGCCTGCCAACAATACCTATGTCAATGATACAACAGAGACCGGTGCAGCGGTGCTTGTTGTGGATTTCGATGCAAATTTGACGATATTCAAGCAAACAGTAGAGGAGCCATATGCTGTGCAGAATACGTCCGAAGAATAAGAAAAGAAAGGCGTGAGAAAACAATTCTCACGCCTTTTGATATGATGGAAAACGGTTATTGATCGGGGGATTGAAGATTCAGATTGCGGATGGTTTCTCTCACTTTCAGCACATAGGCGGGGGAAACGGAAAGCTCATCAATTCCCATGCGCAGAAATGTTTCTGTCAGCGAAGTATCAGCAGCAAGCTCACCGCAGATGCCGATCCAGATATTGTGGCTGTGAGCGCTTTTGGCAGTATAGGCGATCAAGCGCAGGACTGCTTCGTGTTTTGGATCGCAAAAGACTTCAAGTTTTGGATTTTGCCGATCGCAGGCAAGTGTATATTGAATCAGATCATTGGTTCCTACGCTGAAAAAATCCACCAAAGGAGCAAGCTGATCGCTGATAACGGCTGCAGCAGGTGTTTCGATCATAATGCCGATTTCGATTTGATTGCTAAAGGGCAAATCGGCGGCACGGAGTTCGACTTTCACCTCTTCACAGAGCGCCAGAATACGCTGCAGCTCCGAAACGCTTGTGATCATGGGAAACATAATGCCGAGCTTGCCATAGACAGATGCCCGGAACAAAGCGCGCAGCTGTGTTTTGAACAGAGCCGGACGGCGCAGGCATAAGCGGATGGCACGGCAGCCCAATGCCGGATTTTCCTCCGGTTCCAGACGAAAATAATCCACCTTTTTATCGGCACCGATGTCCAGTGTACGAATAATGACTTTTTTGCCTGCCATACTTTCCAACACACGCTGATAGGCAGTACATTGCTGTTCTTCGGTAGGATAATCATCATTTTCCAGATAGAGAAACTCACTGCGGAACAAGCCGATGCCACCGGCATCATTGACCAGCGCTGCACCGATATCCTGGATACTGCCGATATTGGCAAACAGTTCGATTCTTGTGCCGTCAAGGGTGATGTTTTCTTTGCCTTTGAGCGTTTTGAGTAAAGCACGCTTTTCCAGATCAGCCTGTTGCTTGGCCTCCATGGAGGTCAAGGTATCGGCATCCGGATCAAGAAAAATTTCACCGCTGTCACCATCCACCGCAGCCACAACACCATCCGAAACAGCAGTTAAAAACGCATCGCCTACGCCGATCACTGCGGGAATATTCATTGTGCGTGCTAAAATTGCGGTATGGGAATTGGTAGTGCCCTGTGCGGTAATAAATGCGAGCACTTTTTCTTTGTCCAGCGATACGGTTTCACTGGGGGCAAGATCATCAGCGCAGAGAATACGGGGTTCATTATAATCTGAACCTGATTCGGTGTGCTCAGAAAGACAGGTGATGAGCCGATTGGATATATCTTTCACATCGGCAGCTCTTGCCTGCATATAAACATCTTCCATTGCGGAAAACATAGCGGCAAAGCGTTCGGCTGTGACAGATACGGCATATTCGGCATTCACCGATTGCGTTTCAATGATGCTGCGAATGGATTCGTTATAATCCTCATCATCCAGCATCATTTTGTGGATTTCAAAGATCTGTGCATTGGTCTCACCGACTTCTTTCAGCGCTTTTTCGTAGATCACAGAAAGCTGCGCTGCCGCTGCTGCGATGGCTCTCTCCATACGGGAAAGCTCCGCAGCGGGATCGGCAACGGAAAGACGGCGCACCTGTGCTTGCTGCCGCTTGAATACAAAAATCTTACCGATAGCGATATTGCCACATACGCCTTTTCCGGTAAAATGCAGCATAAGCGCATCATCCTTTCTGGGTTCAGAGATGTTCCGATAAAAAAGCCTTGATTGCTTCAGCAGCTTCTGATTCATCTTCGCCTTGAACGGTGATGGTGATGGTATCACCGCAGCGAATGCCCATGCCCATGAGCATCATCAGCTTTGATGCATTGACTGTGCTGCCATCCTTTTCAATGAGCACTTCACTGCGGAAGGCTTTGGCGGTTTTGGAGAGCAATCCGGCCGGTCTGGCATGAATGCCTGCCGGATCCTTGATGGTATATTGCAATGTGACCATAGGGAGAATTATCCTTTCTGATTTGACATAGGGCGATAAAGGGTCAATGAATGATGAGAATGGTTTCTCCGGCACGGACTGCACCGGAAGCGACAATCTCAATGTTCCCCAGTTCTTCCGCATTGCAGATGACGATCGGGGTAGTGAGCGGACAGCCTTCGTTTTGGATCTTGTTCATGTCAAAGGAAATGAGCAGATCTCCGGTACGAACGCTCTGACCGGTTTTGACATGAGTGGTAAACCCTTCTCCATTGAGTGCTACGGTATCCATACCGATGTGCATGAGAATCTCACAACCATCTTCTGTGACCAGATTGATGGCATGTTGGGTTTCAAACACCATACTGACGGTACCGTTGCAGGGAGCATAAAGTTTTCCGGCGATAGGTTCAATGGCGATGCCTTGTCCCAATATGCCGGCAGCAAAGGCTTCATCCGGCACCTGCTCCAAAGGGATGACGGTTCCTTCAAGGGGAGAAAACAGTCGGATTGCCGCTGTGTTCCGATGAGAAATCTTGCTTTCTTCTGCGGCAGAAGCTTCGGATGCTTCCGGCAGAGAAAGCGGCGCATCGGCAGCAGGCGAATCAAGGAACTCTTCCAGTCTTGATTTAATAACGGAAACCTGCGGTCCATAGATTACCTGTACGCCATTGCCTTTGTGGATGACTCCGGAAGCACCGCTTTGCTTCAGCAGAGCGTCATTGACCTGTGCGGCATCATGAACTGTGACACGCAATCTGGTTGCGCAGCAATCAAGATCCGAGAGATTGGCTTTTCCGCCCAATCCTGCCAGAATCAATGCGCTGACAGAATCGGCATTTTGATTTTTGGAGGCATTGCGTTCATTGAGATCTTTGCGGGTATAGAGCTTGGTTTCTTCATCATCGGCTTCACGTCCGGGTGTTTTGAAGTTGAATTTTCGGATGAGAAAATAGAAGATAAAATAATACAGCACAGCATACAGCAGGCCCACCGGCAGAATACGGATCCAGTTTGTTTTATCGTTTCCTTGCAGAACACCGAACAAAACCAAATCAATCAGGCCACCGGAAAATGTCATACCGACTGTAACCTGAAGCAGATGCATCAGCATAAAGGAAAGTCCTGCGAGAATGCAGTGTACCACATACATAATCGGAGCGACAAACAGGAAGGTGAATTCCAGCGGCTCAGTGATACCGGTCAGCACAGAGGTGAGAGCCGCAGAAAAGAGCAATCCGCCGACCAGTTTCTTTTTTTCGGGACGCGCTGTCCGATACATTGCCAGAGCAGCAGCCGGCAGACCGAAAATCATAAAGGGGAATTTGCCGGTCATAAATCGGGTAGCGGATACTGAAAAACGTTCGGTTGCTTTGGAGGCAAGCTCTGCAAAGAAGATATTTTGTGCGCCTTGTACGGTAACGCCGTCAATCACCACAGAGCCACCCAGTTCGGTTTGCCAGAAGGGCATATAGAACACATGATGCAAACCAAAAGGAATCAAAGCGCGCTCAATGATACCATAAATCCATGTGCCGGCATAACCGGAGCGCAGCACAAGCTGACCGAGCTGTGCAATGGCTGCCTGAACCGGCGGCCAAAGATAAAACATGACAATACCAACCAGAAGATAGACAAGACTGCAAATGATTGGTACAAAACGTGTGCCGCCAAAAAAGGACAGAACCTGCGGCAGCTGTATTTTATAAAAACGATTATGCAGTGCCGCCACACCCAGACCTACCAGAATGCCGCCGAATACACCCATTTGCAAGGTGGTAATGCCAAGATTGACTGTGGTAGTGTTTTCTGCCATGGCTTCCACACCGCCTTTGGCAGTGATCAGCGTGCTGATTGCAGTATTCATAATGAGATAACTGATCGCACCCGATAAAGCAACAACTTCCTTTTCTTTTTTCGCCATACCGATGGCAACGCCCATGGCAAAGAGCAGTGCCAGATTGTCAAATACCACACTGCCTGTTTTGCTCATAATATTGAGTATGGTAAAGAGCAGACCGCCTTCTTTGATGATATTGGTAAGATGATACGCTTCCAATGTGGTGGGATTGGTAAAAGAACTGCCGATACCTAATAGCAGACCTGCTACCGGAAGCAAAGCGATCGGCAGCATAAAAGATCGGCCGACTCTTTGCAGCACACCGAAAATCTTGTCTTTCATGAGGATACCTCCACTATGAATTTGCACATGGTCATACGAACCTGTGCAGAATGATCCTTCGATGTCCTATTATCGGGTGATTTTGTAAGAATATACATTGCATTCGGCATTGGAGGAATTTTTGAGAAGATCTGTTGGGAAAAATCCTCAAAAAACGATTGCAATTAGCCGAAAAAAGCGGTATAATAAAAACGTATATGATTTTTTCGGAAAGGAGGGTATTTATGGCACAGACAGCCGGACAGACTGTTTCGCTGAAGGGGACTGTAGATGAGATTTTGTTTTTGAACGAAGCCAATGGGTATACTGTTGCAGAGCTGGAAACGGATACAGCATTGGTTACGATTGTAGGCGAAATCGGCAGATTAGAGCCGGGCGAGGAGCTGGAACTGACTGGTTCTTATGTCAATCATCCACGGTTTGGTCAGCAATTTCATGCTGAAAGCTGTATCCGTGCGCTGCCCTCCTCCGTATTGAATATTGAACGCTATCTGGCAGGCGGAGCCATCCGTGGAATCGGAAAAGCATTGGCAAAACGCATCGTTGCGGAATTTGGCGAGCTGACGTTGCAGGTCATGGAGAATACGCCGGAAAAGCTTGCCCGCATTAAGGGGATTTCTGCACAGAAATGCGAAGAGATTGCCGCATCCGCAAAAGAAATCTTCGGGCTGCGCAGTTTGCTGGGCAAATTGGGAGCATATGGAGTATCCGCAAGCATTGCTATGCAGGCATATCGCCGCTGGGGCGTATCCTCGTGGGATATCATACAGGGAAATCCATATTTGCTTTGCGGCTATGGACTGGAGCTGGAGTTTCGCCGTGCCGAACTGATTGCGAGAGATATGGGGATATCGGACAGTGATCCGAAGCGATTAAAAGCCGGCTTCTGCTGGATCCTGCAGAACAATGCCAATGAAGGACACACCTGTCTGCCGCTGGATCAGTTCAAGATGGCAGCCATGCGGGTGTTGGAGTTATCGGAAGAGGAGTTTGCTGCCGGCTATCGGATTTGCTTGCAGGATGATACGTTGATTCAGTATCAGAAGAAAGATCGGCCGTTTGTCTATCTTGAGGAGTATTATCATGCGGAAGATTTTATCGCCGCAAGGATTTCAGCGATGCTTTCTTTTTCTCCGCCGGAGGACTTTGATTGCAAACGTGCCATCGAAAAAGAGGAACAGGAAACCGGCATGACATATGCCGAGCTGCAAAAGAAAGCCATAGCCTGTGCATTCTCCCGCGGGATTATGGTGCTGACAGGTGGACCGGGTACAGGTAAGACTACAACGCTCAATGGTGTGATCGATTTGTGCGTCAAGGCTGGCAGCACCGTTTTGCTGGCAGCACCTACCGGCAGAGCTGCCAAGCGTATGACAGAGCTGACAGGCAGAGAAGCCAAAACCATTCACCGCTTATTGGGTACGGAATATGATGATACTGGCCGGTTGGTATTTCAGCATCATGAAAAGAATCCGCTCAAAGGCGATGTGCTGATTGTCGATGAGGTTTCGATGGTGGATGTACTGTTGTTTGAAAGCCTGCTGCATGCGGTAAGATTATCCTGTCGGGTCATTCTGGTGGGAGACGAAGACCAGTTGCCTTCGGTAGGAGCAGGCAATCTGCTGCATACATTGGTGCACAGCGGATGTCTGCCTGTGGTTCGGTTGACAGAAATTTTCAGGCAGGCACAGGAAAGCTGCATCATTCGCAGTGCGCATCAGATTGTCAATGGAGAACTGCCCGATTTGCAGGAAAAACAAAGTGATTTCTTTTTCTTTGATCGTCGGAATGCAGCGCAGGCCGCAGAATTTCTCATGGATCTTTACAGTCGTCGTTTGCCAAAGGCATATGGCTTTATTCCGAAAACGGATATTCAGGTGATTTCACCGACGAGAAAGGGCTTGTTAGGTACCATCTCGTTGAATCAAATGATACAGGAAGCGGTGAATCCGCCAAAATATGGCAAAGCGATTCTGAAGAATCTGCTGTTTTCCTTCCGTGAGGGAGATAAGGTGATGCAGATTCAGAATCAATATGAAATGGAATGGGTCAAAAACGGTGAACGAGGTGCCGGTGTATTCAACGGTGATATGGGAACGGTTTTGTATGTGGATAAAGCATCCAGGATGCTGCAGGTGGATTTTGACGGCAGAGTGGTGTGCTACAACGCTGATCAGCTGGAGCAGCTGGAGCTGGCTTATGCAGTAACAGTGCATAAAAGTCAAGGCAGCGAGTTTGAAGCTGTAATCCTAATGCTGCCGGAAGGCTCGGATCGTCTCAGCTATCGAAGCTTGCTGTATACGGCTGTGACTCGTGCAAAAAAGCTGTTGATTCTTATTGGATCGCCGAAAAAGGTGCGGGAGATGGTACAGAATCATCGGCGCACTTTGCGGTATTCCTGCTTGCTGCATATGCTTCGGAGCACCTGCCGGCCCATAGAACTCGTGGAGACAGCGGAGACCGGTGAGGATTCTGAGGTTCCGCTGATTTATGGAGAAGCGTTATGAGCCGATCTGCTTGGATTGATGGCATTTTGGATTTTTGCTATCCGAATCGTTGTGATTGCTGCGGCAGCTTGATTCCCTATCGCGCGGTGATTTGTGAAGAATGTCGTGTGCAATTGGAAAAGCTTACAATTTCTTATACCGATTGGTGCAGGAGTGAAACAACACAGCCGATTCCATGGCGGCATCTGATTACTGTTTATGCGTATCAGGCGCTTGCCCGAGAGGGAATCCTTGCTATGAAGGAGGGACATCGGCAGTTTGCGGTGCATCTGGCGCAAAAGCTTTCATTGATTGCTGTGAAGGAACTGCCTCTTTCTCAAATTGATTTTGTAACATGGGTTCCCATTGCAAAACGCCGTCGTGCAGAGCAGGGTTATGGACATAGTGAATATCTTGCCAAGCAGCTTGCTGCAAGATTGTATCTTCCGGTAAAAGGCGGCTTGCTTGTGCAGGAACATACACAACAGCGACAGCATCATAATAAAACCGCAAAGGAACGAGAAGCATTTGCGCAGCGCTTTCATAAGACAAATGCAGATTTGACAGGAAAAACCATATTGCTTTGCGATGATGTTCTGACCACGGGGCATACGCTGCGGCGATGTGTATCACTTTTGCAGGAAATGGGCGCAGATACGGTTTATGGAGCAGTTGGTGCCTGTCGGCTGATAGAGCAGCAGGTTTCTATTTCCAAAGGAGATACGGCATGAAGAATGAATATCGATTCCGCATGGCATCGCAAAATGATCTTTCGGCATTGATTGCTTTGCGGCTGGCGTATTTTGAAGAAGAATTCGGGACACTCTCTTCGGAGCAGCTGAATGCCATTCGCAATCAGCTTCCGGTCTATTTTGCGAAGCATCTGGGAATTGATTGCTTTGCTTTTGTTGCAGAAATAGCATCCGGTGAGATTGTTGCCAACACAATACTTTGCTGCGAAGAAAAGCCGGCGAATCCATTTTTTCCGAATGGGAAAAGCGGTACGGTGCTGGGCGTTTATACAATGCCCGAACATCGGAGAAAAGGCATTGCAGCAGCTTTGATGCAGCAATTGATGGAACAGGCACGACAGCAATCGCTGGATGTGGTACGGCTTACGGCCAGTGCAATGGGCAGATCTGTTTATGCCGGAATCGGATTTCGGGAAACGATCCAGCAGGATACGCCCATGGAGTTTTCCTTATGGCAGGAAAGATAGAAAAATACAAAGGGGACAATGTTTATGGATATCGGAATTGATCTTGGTACAGCCAATATCATTATGACGACCAATAAAAAAGGCGTGGTGATCAATGAGCCATCTGTGATTGCCTATAACAAAAGAACGGAACGTGTGGTAGCGGTAGGCACGGAAGCATATCGTATGGAAGGCCGTGCACCGGAGCATATTGCGGTAGTACATCCGCTGCAGGATGGCGTGGTATCGGATGATATTCTGACACAGGCGCTGATGCGGGAGCTGATTTCGGTGGTTGCGGCGCATCCTGTGGTAAAGCCGAGAATTGTGGTGTGCATTCCATCGCTGATTACCGAAGTGGAGCGCCGTGCAATTCTGGATGCAGCAACCGGAACCGGATTCCGTAAGGTGCATTTGATTCGAGAGCCTCTGGCAGCACTGCTGGGCGCAGGGATTCCCATCAATCGGCCTGTGAGACATATGGTGGTAGATATCGGCGGCGGTACAACGGATGTTGCTGTGGTTTCTATGAACGGTATTGTCACCGCACGCTCTATCAAAATCGCAGGCAATCATCTGGATCAGTCGATTATTCGCTATGTTCAGAATAAATATCAGTTGCTGCTTGGAAAAAAGTCTGCTGAGGAACTGAAGATCGCATTGTGCAATCTGTATGATCCCAGCGATGATGTGCTGCATACCGTAAAGGGCAGACATGTCACCAGAGGCTTGCCGGATCAATGCGATCTCAGTGAAATAGAGCTGTTTGAGGCAATTGAGGATGATATTGCTGCGATTACCGAGATGATTCGCAGAGTGCTGGAAGAGACTCCGCCGGAGCTGGTAGGCGATATCTATCAGAACGGAATTCTGCTGACAGGCGGTGGTGCTTGTCTGGGTGGTCTGGAGCAATATTTCAGAAGAACATTGGGTGTTCGCTGCCGCATTGCAAAGGATCCTCTGACCTGTGTGGCAAGAGGAACTGCCAAGGCGTTCCGTCATCGGGATATGCTGCTGGATGGCTTTGAACGAATCGAGAGCTATGAAGCAATGCATGAGGTATAATGAAAGGAGCAGCTGCATATGCAAATCAAAAAGAGAGTATTTTTGATTGTACTGGATAGCCTTGGCGTAGGAGAACTGCCCGATGCCAAACAATATGGCGACGCAGGCAGCAATACCTTGCGTGCATTGGTACAAAGCGGATCGCTTTTTGTACCGAATTTGCAGCAGATGGGCTTGTTTCATATTGATGGAATAGATTGCGGTATGCCGCAGGGCATTCCGAAGGCTGCCTATGGAAAATGTGCAGAGCGCTCTGTGGGCAAGGATACCACAACCGGTCACTGGGAACTTGCCGGTTTGATCTCCAAAAGACCCATGCCAACATTTCCGAATGGATTTCCTTCTCAGGTGATTGCGGCACTGCGCAAAGCAACAGGTCGGGAAATCCTTTGTAATTTGCCCTATTCCGGCACCAAGGTGATTGCCGATTATGGCGAGGAGCATCTGAAAACGGGTGCGCTGATTGTATATACTTCTGCGGACAGTGTGCTGCAGATTGCAGCACATGAATCGCTGATTCCGCCTGAGGAGCTGTATGCAATCTGCCGCAAGGCAAGAGCCATCATGCAGGGAGAATATGCCGTGGGACGGATCATTGCAAGACCGTTTATCGGAGAAGCACCAAACTTCACCCGTACTGCCAATCGGCATGATTTCTCGGTTGCACCCTTTGCGCCAACTTTGCTGGATTTGCTGAAAGCACAAGGCAAGGATGTCATCTCCGTGGGAAAAATTGTAGATATTTTTGCAGAGCAAGGTATTACGGAAAGTCATCGTACTGTTTCCAATGCGGATGGTATGGAGAAAACCTGCAGCATTGCTGCACAGCGTGCGTTTGATGGACTTTGTTTTGTGAATCTGGTGGAATTTGACAGTGCATATGGGCATCGTAATGATATCGCAGGCTATACAGCAGCTCTCAATGCGTTCGATCAGGATCTGGGAAGACTGCTGCCGCTGCTGCATAAAGAGGATTTGTTGATGATTACGGCAGATCATGGCTGTGATCCGGCAACAGAGAGTACAGATCATTCCCGTGAGTATATTCCCCTGCTGCTGTATGGGCATGGGATCGGCGCTGTCAATTTTCATATCAGAGATGGGTTTTCCGATGCAGCACAGACCATCTGTACAGTATTGGGTGTGGATGGCAGCCATCTCGAAGGCAAGTCGCTGGCAGATGTACAGGGATTGCTGCCGGAGCAAGGAGCGTAAGCGATGGGAAAAGTATTCTGGAATGGCGGTGCACTGCTTGGACCTGTACCGCCTGTATTGGTTACCTGCGGTACGATGGAGCATCCCAATGCCATTACGATTGGCTGGACCGGTATCACTGCAACCCATCCACCGATGACCTATATTTCTGTGCGGCCCAGTCGGTATTCTTATGAGCTGATTGACAAAAGCGGAGAGTTTGTGATTAATCTGACTACTACTGCTATGTGTCGGCAGGTGGATTTCTGCGGCGTCAAAAGCGGCAGAGATTTGAATAAACTTTCTGCCTGCGGTTTTCATACGGCACCTGCAAAGGGCGTATCTGCACCACTTTTAGAGGAATCTCCGTTGAGCCTTGCTTGTGTGGTGAAACAAAAAATACCGCTCGGCTCACACGATATGTTCCTTGCGGAAATCGTGAGCGTTGCGGTTGAAGAAAAATATATTGACAGCAAGGGCAAGCTGAATTTACAGCAATGCGGCCTTGCTGCCTATGCACATGGTGAATATTTTGCATTGGGACGAAAGATCGGCAGTTTTGGATTTTCGGTCAAAAAGCATAAATCCAGACCCAAGCAGAAAAAACCTCAGCTTTGAGAGGAAAGACCTGTAATGGTGCGGGAAAGCGTCAGCAATGTCTGCATATCCAGTTGTTCAAAGCGGACGGTTTCTGCAAGACCGCATTGCCCAAATGCTTCGGAAAGTAAAGGCTTTGAGCAGCCAAGTCCGGCAGAGAGTGCATTCATTGCAGTTTTGCGGCGCTGTGCAAAGCCTGCCTTCACCATCTTCAAAAGAGGCTCTATCTCCTCGGAGGCACAAAGCGGTGTTTCATGGGGTGTAATGCGGATTACGGCAGAATCCACATTGGGAGCGGGATAAAAAGAGTCTCTGGGCACATCCATAAGGTATTCGGCTTGTCCCCGGAGCTGTACGGCAACGGTTACTGCACCTGCTGCTCGGGAGCCCACTTGTGCGCAAAGCCGATCGGCAGCCTCTTTTTGCACCATAACGGTCATGGATACAAATGAAACTTCCGATTCCAGCAAATGCATGAGAATCGGGGACGTAATATAATAGGGCAGATTGGCGCAGAAGGCCACAGGCAGATCTCCGAACTGTTCTGCAAACAGCTGTTTCAGATCCAGCTTGAGAATATCGCCCCATACAATATTGGTGTTTGAAAATTCGCCCAGCGTTTCTTGTAATACGGACTGCAAACGGTGATCAATTTCCACGGCGGTGACTTTTTCGGCATATTGAGCCAGTTGTTGGGTCAGTACACCAAAGCCTGGTCCCACCTCCAATGCAGCACAGCCATTATGAGGAATGCCATATTCCGCAATGGCGGGACATACGGCAGGATCAATCAGAAAATTCTGTCCCAATCCTTTGGAAAAAGAAAAGGAATGCCGTTTGGCAATGGAACGAATGGTTTGCATATCGGTTAAATTCAGCATAGGATACTCCCGATTATATAAAGAATTGACAAAAACACTTGCAATTTGACACAGCATCTGCTATACTGGTATCAAAGCAGCGGAGCGATGGAACTCCCCTGTCAGAAAACTGAGGAGGTTATGTGATGAAGCGCAGAGATAAAATCAATTATTATCTTGATATTGCAGAAGTGGTATTGGAGCGCAGCACTTGTCTGCGTCGTAAATTCGGTGCGATTATTGTAAAGAATGATGAAATTATTTCCACAGGATATGTTGGTGCACCTCGCGGCAGAAAGAACTGCTGTGATATTGATTATTGCCAGCGTGAAAAGCTGGGCGTGCCCAAGGGCGAGCGGTATGAACTTTGCCGCAGTGTGCATGCAGAAGCCAATGCGATCATCAGTGCCAGTCGTGCGGATCTGATGGGTTCGACCTTATATCTTGCCTGCCATGATGCCAGAACCAATGAACTGGATGGCAATGTAGAGCCGTGCTCTATGTGCAAGCGCCAGATTCTCAATGCAGGTATCGAGATGGTTGTGATTCGTCAGACACATGATACGTATCGACTGATTTGCGTTGCGGATTGGGTGGACAATGACGAATCTCTTGCAGAGGAACTGCGTACCGGCTATTGAGTGCGGCAGGATGATATCACGGATATAACAAACCAGAGGCACAGGAAATTTCCTGTGCCTTTTTATGTTATATGGTTATATGGCGGCGTTGTATTCGCAGTATGATGTGGTGCAGTAAGGTAATGCATACAATGCCTGTTGCCGCACCGGAAAAATCGATGCAGATATCACGCAGCTCACAGCTTCTGCCATCCGAAAACATTTGATGTATTTCATCGCTGACAGCATACAGTAAGCATAGCAAAAACGGCAGCAGAATCCGCCATTTGGGGCAATCTTTGCATTGCCAATGCCCGAAGCGCAAAGTAGATGTCCAGAGCACGCCCAATATTGCATAGATAGAAAAATGCGCAAGCTTTCGGAAGATCGTATGAAATGCATCCAGCTTCTGCGCCTGTGCAAGAGGCGAAAGACTGTTCCAATCCGGCGTAAACAGCGCAAGAATAGATTGCAGCATTCCCCCGCTGAGATCACCGGAAGCAGAGGCGTTTTGCGCAGACAGGCGGAAAATCAACACCATCCATAAGATTGTTGCGCTCCAAAGGAGAAGCTTTTTCAGCTTTTCTCCCAAGTTTCACGCTCTTTCTTGATCTGCGCAAGTGCCGCATTGATCTGTGATTCGGTATTGCTCAGAGATTGCAGCACATAGGCAGCAGTCGCCTGCTTGGTTTCATCGCACTTAGTTTTGGTTTTTGCGAGCAGCTCATGTGCTTTGCGCTTGGTTTCAGCCAGAATTGCGCTCTCAGAGACAATCGCCTTTGCACGCTCTTCGGCAGTACGCACAACTTCCTCGGCCTTTTGCTGTGCTTCATTCATGAGGCGGTCACGGTCATAATCAATGAGCTTCGCTCTCTTGATTTCCTGAGGAAGGTTCAGGCGGATATCGTTAATCAGCTCACGCAAACGATCGCCATCAATAACGACCTTATGAGCAGCCAGAGGAAATGCTCGGGATTTTTCAAGCATTTCGTCCATTTCATCCAAGATTTCATCTACGTTCATGGTCTTACATCCTTTCTGATGGTTTGTATTTGTGGGTTATTGCGATTGCTGCCGTCCGAGACGTTCCTGAATCAGCGGCAGAATTTCCGGCGAAACGAAGCTGGAAATATCTCCTCCCAGACTTGCGATCTGTTTGACCACGCTGGAGCTGAGATACATATTCTCTGCGGCGGTAGTTAAAAAGACTGTTTCCGCAGCAGGATACAATTTTTTGTTGGCAAGAGCCATCTGGAATTCGTATTCAAAGTCACTGACTGCACGCAGACCCTTGACAATGGCAATGGCACCGACACGGCGGACATAATTGGCAAGCAGTTCGCCATCGAGAATATCAATGATGACGTTCTGATACTGTGAAGTCACAGCTTCGATCATAAGCAGTCGTTCCTTTAGTGTGAAGGAAGGATTTTTGGCAAGGTTGGTGGAAACCAATACAATCACCTTGTCAAAGAGCTTGCTTGCACGGCCAATGATATCCAGATGTCCCAATGTGACAGGGTCAAAGCTGCCGGGACAAACTGCGACACGGCGCACTGAATCGGACATTGCAGTCTCCTTTCAGCATAGTTTCCTCAAACGGATTCCGGATCGGCTTCGGATGCTTCCTCACCGAAATAGATAGTTACGAATATTTTACCATACTTTTTCTGCTTTTTCAAGTCAAAATTTGCGATTTTTGCAGGCATTTTCAAATCCGGTTCATGTTCGCAGACAAGAATCCCGTTTTTTTGCATATGCGGAATCAGCATTGGCAGGATTTCGGGCAGAATATTCTTTCCATAGGGCGGATCGAGAAATGCAATATCGAAGGTTTCGCGGCAGCGCAGCAGGAATGCCTGTGCATCGGTGCAAAGGAGCTGTGCACGATCTGAAAATCCACAGGCGGTGATATTCTGCTGTATGACCTGGAATGCTTTTCGGTTGGATTCCACCAAGGTAGCATGGGCTGCTCCTCGACTGAGGGCTTCGATGGCCAGCTGTCCGCTGCCGGCGAACAGATCCAGCACACGTGCACAGGGCAGATCGAATTGTATGGCAGAGCAGATGGCTTCCTTAACCAGATCGGTGGTCGGACGGGTATCCAGTCCTTCGGGAGCCAGAAGCTTTCTGCCTCGTGCAGAACCGGTAATGACACGCATAATGTAGCTTCCTTTCTGATATGAGTTAAGATTCAATGCCGAATGCAGCAGTGAATTCATCCATGGTACCGCAATATGCATTCAGATCAATGAAGGTTTCATCTCCCTCATAACCATCCAGCAAGCCTCTGGGATTATATTGCCAGAAGCACCATTTCGGTTCATAGGAAGAAGAGGGTGGTGTGAAGATGCTGCGAATCCAGAGGATATATTCCATATCGGTATCTTTCAGATAGGTTTCCCAGCATTGATGGGTTGTATAAATGATTGGCGTTTTGCCGTAATGCTCTGACAGCGCTGACAACATATAGCGCAGATTCTCTTGTACGGTTTCCGTAGGGGGAAGATGATCGGAGCGATAAAATTCAAGATCAATGACCGGAGGCAGCGCATCGGCTTCGATCGGAACAGTACGGATGAAATTTTCTGTTTGGGTATCCGCACCGCTGTCGAAGCTGAAGAAATGATAAGCACCGGTATAAAGGCCTGCTGCACGGGCATTGTTCCAGTTTTCGGTAAAGCATTCATCCACGAGTCCGGATCCTTCCGTTGCCTTGATGAAAGCGAAGGTTATGTTTTGTGAAGCGATGGTTTCCCAATGGATGGTGCCCTGATAGTGTGAAACATCCACGCCTCTTACCGGATAGCTGCGTCTGGATGGCATATTAAACCAAAGCCTGCCGGAAAGAATCAGCGACACAAGAATCATGCACACTACGCATAAGCCACACCATGCCAGGATTGTGCGCTTCACTTTGTTTGTTATTTGTTTCATGAAACGAGATCTCCCATAATAATGCCGCGACCGTTGGTAGCAAAATAAACTCTGCCATACATGGAGGCATCACCGGTGATCGAAGGGGTCAGGTTGCCAAAGCATTCGGTTTCGGAGGTCATCTTGATCCATGATTTTCCGTGATCTTCGGTCATGTAAATTCCGCCGCCCTGTGCATGAATATCGCCCATAACATAGAGCACCATGGGATCGCCGTTATTTTTCGGCGCACCGACACCAATGGCATTGACCGAAATGTCTTTCAGATAGGTTATGGTAGCACCGTAATCCTTGGAATAGCCAAGACTTGTGCCGGAACGAATCCAGACAAAGCCGTCTGCTTCGTCGGAGGGCACGATCTCACAGTTTTCAGAGACCGCAGCGCCGGTTGCGATAAAGTTTGCGCCTCCGTCTTTAGAGATATACAGCACGCCGCCGGACTCGCCGTAGAAAATATTGGGATCGCGTTTATCAGCATATACCGCAGCACCCATGCCGAGTCCCTGACTGATATACCATATGCCGCCGAAATCCTTTGTGAAATATACACCGGAGCTGATACTGCCGGGAATCCACATTACCGTACTGCCATCAGCAGAAACGGCAGTTATGCCGGCGTTTTTGGCTTCCGGCAGAGATGCAAAGGCATTCCATGTGGTACCGCCGTCAGTGGTATAGCGCAGCGGTTCGCGCTTGTCATCATTGGTATAGACCGCAACCTTGCCGTTATTCCATGCGACTGCCAGATCCGATGCCTTGCCGATCTTCATAAAATGGTTATCATCCGGGCGTACATTGACATCCAGATGCGAGAAGCCGGTCAGATCTCCCATGATGGAATACAACTGTGGCGAGCCGTTGCTTTTGGGTGTAGAAACGACTTTGAAGATCGCAGTTTCTTCCAGACCATAGGCATCAAATGCGACGGTGACCGGAGTCCCGCTGCCAAGATCCGAAAGATTTTTGGTGGAATAGAGTGTTGCACCGGTGCCCCAGCTGACCACATTGCTGTCAAAGGGATCAATTTCCACATCCGCCATCCACCAACCGGTTTGCGCCGATTCCCGACCCCAATTCAGCCACTGTGCATCGGAAACATCCATGACATAGTGATCGGTGGTAAGATCAAAAAACGGTGTCCATGTATTGCCGCCATCGGTGGAGCGGTAAAGGTTTTCTCCCTTTGCCGACCAGAATCCCAGTGTTCCGCATACGATTGTATCGGGATCAGTGCCATCTACGGAGATTCCGGAAAATCCGCCATAGCGATTATCGTTGCATTGTGGAGTAATGTCCTCGAAGGTACCGTTTTTCACGTGATAGCGGCAGACCATGCCTTCCTGCACAGCTGCATTGGGACCACAGCTGTCGCTGTAACAAAGATATAGGTATCCATTGTCAGAAAACTCTGCCTGCAGCGGATAAAAGCCGGCATTGTTGGCAGGAAGGGCTTCCCAGGAAGCACCCTGATCAGAGGAACGATAGATGCATTCGCCGTTTTTCATGGCAACACCGGCATATACATCACCACTTGCGGGTTCAAACTCGATCCACATGATGCCGATCTGGTTTTTCTCTTGAAAATAGTCGCCGCTGACAGGAAATCCGCTGACCGATTCCCAATTCTTTCCGTAATCCTTGCTCATATAGAGGCCGGCAGTACGAGATCCATAAAAGATCTGCTTGTTGTTGTTAGGATTCACCATCAGACGTTCGCCTACACCACGACCCGATTGATTGCCGCCCATGGGAAAGGGCATATCCACCTGTGTCCAGGTTTCTCCGTAGTCCTCTGATGCGAGAATGGCTCCGTTTTCATTGGAATAGGTACCACAGGCAGCATAAACCCGATTAGTCTCCACCGGATCGGTGGCAATGCTTTCGATGCCGATCAGATTCCAGTTTTTTCCGTTGACTCCTCCGAAATGATCGGTGATAGGAACCCATTGTGCATCTGTGCTGCTTTGGCGATAGGCTCCGCCGATATCGGTTCTGGTATAACGCAGTCCCTTTTCGGTGGGATTATACACAATACCTGTAATATAACCGCCGCCGCCGATGGCAACATTGCCCCAGCTGCATTCTGCCTGTTTGACACTGCCGCAAGAGGTGGCAGTAACGAGCATAGAAGCAGCCAGTGTGCCGGCGGCCAGCTTTTTTACGGATTTTCTTTTCATTTGGTATTCCTCTTTCGGCTTTGATTATTTCTTTGTAAGGATAAGCTGAATGCTTTTCATATCACCCCAGAGATTGGGAACCCGGATGCCGCATTGCATCAGAACCGCACCGAGCTGCTCCTGCTGCCGGTTGTTGATGGTATAGAGATACACAGCATCCGGTGCCAGACCGGCAAGGGGAATTTTTCGGGAACGCATATTGGCTTCTGCGGTGATTTGAACATAGGTGAACAATGCTTCTGACTGATCTTCGGAAACATAGATCCATGCATCCCAGCCGGTATGCATCTGCGCAGCACAATCGGAGCATACAAAAGGATTGCCCAGACGATATTGCAGACCATTTCGCACCAGATGGCTATATTGATGATATTGTTGGATCTGATGCCGGATCATTTCCTTTTCTTCATGGGAAAGCTGTGTCACATCCAGCTCATAGCCGAAGGTGCCGTTCATAGCAACAAATCCGCGGGTTTCAAAAGGAGTATTGCGCCCTGTTGCATGATTGGGACAGATACTGACATGTGCACCCATTGCCGAGGGCGGCATAAACAAGGAAGCGCCATATTGAATTCGCAGACGGTCTCTGGAATCCGTATTGTCCGAGCTCCAGATCTGCGGACTGTAATAAAGCATACCTGCATCAAATCGGGCACCGCCGCCGGAGCAATTCTCCAGCAGCAATTCGGGATACGTTGTGACCAACCGTTCCATCAGATCATATACGCCCAGCATATAGCGATGCCAAAGCTCCTTTTGACGGCTTGCAGGCAAAGCTGCTGAACCAAGCTCTGTGAGCTGACGGTTCATATCCCATTTGATATATGAGACAGGGACAGAATCCAAAATGGCTTTGATTTGTGTCCAGATGGCGTCTCTTACTTCCTCTCTGCTGAAATCCAATACATATTGCTCTCTGCAGAGTGTCATGGGTCGATGCGGAATCTGAATTGCCCAATCGGTATGCGCACGGAACAGATCGCTGTCGGGCGAGACCATTTCCGGCTCCAGCCACAATCCGAATTGCATCCCCAGACCTGTTACAGCATCGGCGAGCGGCTTTAAGCCTCCCGGAAGCTTTTTTTCATCGGGCGTCCAGTCCCCCAGACTGGAATTGTCGCTGTCACGATGACCAAACCAACCATCGTCCAATACAAACAGCTCAATGCCAAGAGCCGCAGCTTCTGCAGCAAGCTTCTTGAGCTTTTCCAGATCAAAATGGAAATATGTAGCTTCCCAGTTGTTTATGAGCACAGGGCGGGCCTTATCCTTCCATTCGCTTCGAATCAGGTGACGATGGAACAAGGTATGAAAGCATCGAGACATACCGCCCAAGCCTTTGGCACTGTATACCATCACGGCTTCAGGCGCTTGGAACATCTCTCCGGGCTGTAATACCCAAGCAAAATCCTCCGGATTGATTCCGATCTGTGCACGGGTAGAACAATGCTGTGTAAGCTCTGCCTGTGCAAAGAAATTTCCGGAGTAGATCAGTGTAAAGCCATAGGCATCGCCGCAGGATTCGGTGGTTTGCGGAGAAAGCAGTGCGAAAAAGGGACTGTATTGATGGGAGGATTCTCCGCGCAGACTATCAATGCGCTGTTTTCCGTGACGAATCGGCAGACGATTCACCTGCCGTTCTCTTGCCCAAGATCCATAGAGGGTAAGCATATCAAAGCGATCTTCGTCCAGATCCACAGAGCAGGAAAGCACACGTGTCAGCGTACAAGGCGCAGTGCCCATATTGCAGATCTTTACACTGCGCACAAGAGCATCGGAATCAGAAAAGACAGTATAGCTCAGTGTAACCTGCAAGCCGGTGGGTTGATCCTCCAGCAAAAGCTCCAGTGTTTGCATAGGGGTGCTGATATCCGAAAATGTATGAGGCAGACCGTCCAGCACAGGTTTTCCGTCATAAATACGGTGGCAGACATAAGTAAGATCACAGGCACGATAGCCGTCGATATCCTCAATGCCGAAAGCGGCTTCCCGATAATCTCCTGTTCCGCTGCAAGGATATTCAAAGGGCGTGGTATCGAAAAAACAGGCACGATCACGTGGATTCACCGATGGCGTAAAGGGATTTTCATCCAATCGCAGCAACGATGTCAGATCGGTTACAGGCAACCGTTTGCCCCAATAGATATGGGCAAGATAGCCTCCATCGGTAATGGCAAGCGCATAGGTCATGTTGACAGTATTGCACTGAAACTGTCTGGCTGCTTCTAAATAATGGATCATTTTGGTAACATCCTTCGAATTGATCTTTGTTTTTGTTTTTATTGGGGCTTTGCGATAATTGCACCATAGGGCGGAAGCGGCAGCTTGTTTTGATAGCAGCGTCCGCTTTCCACATCCTGCAGCGGGAAGGGAAGCATAATTGTCTGCGGAGTACGAGTCCAGTTTTGCAGGAAGTAGAACGCTGTACCATCGGCAGCGATACGCTGATTGGCGCATACGCCATAGGGCAGATCGGCAGGCAGTGCCTTTTCAATTGCAAGAGATTGTGCTAATGGCAGCAGAAAATCCGCAAAGAACTTGTCCTCAGCAAAGGCTGCCAGATAATAGACCTGTCCTCTGCCCTCACTGCGGCAGGTCAATACAGGCATGCCGTCGGGCTCACAGGGATTATCGTTGTCATAAACCGCCAACACCTTTGCATCTTCGGCAGCGATCCGTTCACACAATTTGTTGAGCTGATAAGTCTTTGCCATATTCTCAAAGGGTGGTTTTGTTAAACGCATCGTCTGATGCTGCCAATCATACAGCGGATCGGTTTCCAGATAGCGTACTCCTGCCAATGCTGCGAGGCCGCAGGCCGGTGTATCGCCCAGATAGCAAAGATCATGCTCATCCACCACGCCGGTATGGCAGGTCAGAATCAATGTGCCGCCCTGCTTGACATAGGCGATCAGCCGCTGTGCGGTTTCTTTGCGCAGCAGATACAGCATCGGCACACAAAGGAGCTTGTAGGCAGAAAAATCCATATCCGCATTCACCACATCCACCGGAATGCCTGCTTGCCAGAAAGGGCGATAAAAGCGGAAGAACAAATCGGTATCACCGATATCATCGTTGCGAGGCCCTTTGGCATCGTTGACCGCCCAGTGATTTTCCATATCATAGAGAATTGCGGTTTGGGAAGGAACTCTTGCTCCGCAGAGTGCATCGAGGGAGGCAAGCATTTTACCCACACCGCTGACCTCTTGAAAGGTACGGGTATCGGTTCTGCCTGAATGAGATACTACGGCACCATGAAACTTTTCACAGGAGCCGCGGCTTTGACGGAATTGGAAATACTGAATGCTGTCTGCGCCATGTGCCAGATGGGCAATCGAGGACAGCCGCAGAAAACCGGGCTGCTTGGGACGGCATACACCATGCCAGTTGGTTTGCGAAGGTGTATTTTCCATCAGAAGATACGGTTTTCCCAGCATGGTGCGGCAAATGTCGGAATAGGCATCATTCCACATAGCATTGCCGCTTTCATCTCCGTTATCGGTATTATGAAAGCTTGGATAGCTATCCCATGAAACCACATCCATCAGCGGCAGCAGTTTCCAGTAATCAATGCCGTCATAAAAGCCCATGAAGTTGGCGGTGACGGGCAGATCGGGATTGGCAGCCTTCAGCGGAGCGATCTCATTGGCAAAGAAATCTACGGTCTGGGCGGTGCAGAATCGTTTCCAGTCCAGATTCAAACCGTGGATGTTGGTTTCACCCGCAGGAGAAGGCGATTCAATCTGCGACCAATCGGTGTATGTATGTGACCAGAAGGCTGTCCAGTAGGCGTGGTTGAGCTGCTCCAGAGAACCGTATTTCGCTTTCAGCCATTGGCGGAATGCCTCTTGACAAAGAGGGCAATGGCATTCACCTTGGATCTCATTGCTGATATGCCAGAGCAGTACGGCAGGATGATTGGCAAAGCGTTCTGCAAGCTTTGTATTGATCTGACGTACCTTTTTTCGGTAAATCGGAGAGGTATAGCAATGATTATGCCGTCCTCCCTGCAAATCGCGCACGCGCATTGCATTGACACGACGGATTTCGGGGTATTTATGTGCCATCCATACCGGTTTTGCGCCGGATGGAGTTGCCAGAACGGAATAGATTCCGTTTTCATACAATGTATCAATGATTTCGCTGAGCCAATCTAAGCGGTAATCATGCTCTTTGGGTTCAAGAGCAGCCCATGCAAAAATACCGATGGAGACACAGTTGATCCCTGCAAGCTTCATCAGTTCGATATCTTTCTGCAGGATTTCGGGGTGATCGAGCCATTGCTCAGGATTATAGTCAGCGCCATGAAGCATATGGGGCAGAGCTGTCAGATACGAAGCCATTGCCAATCACATCCTTTCATTGAAACCGGAATACAGATATCGTTATTATATCGCAAACAGTACGAATCGTCAAGCGTTTTCGCCTATTTTTCTGGTTTTCGGGATCTTGTCATGGGAATTTATGTCAGATACTTGCGCTTTTTGTAAGGATGTAGTATAATAATAGTACAAAACATCAAACAGAAAGGAAACAGTGCTGTTTTGGAAGCACTGGAACGAAAGACTATGACAGAGCAGATGCGATTGGCAAAGCAGGAAGAATTCATCCGTATTTACAAAGAAAAGATCTTTCGTAAGGGTGCGGATAAACTGCTGGATTATCTTTGCTCGGAAGAGAGCGACTTTTTCACTGCACCTGCCAGTACTCGATTTCACGGAGCCTATGCAGGCGGCTTGCTGGAGCATTCCTTGAATGTCTATGAATGCTTAAAGGATTATCTGGCACGTCCGAGAGTGCAGTCTTTGTATGGAATGCAGTATTCGGAAGAAAGCATTGCCATTGCAGCATTGCTGCATGATATCTGCAAAATGAATTTTTATACAGTAGATTATCGCAACAGCAAAAATGCGCAGGGTCAATGGGAGAAAGTGCCCTATTATAAAATCGAGGATCGGTTTCCTTACGGACATGGAGAAAAATCAGTGTATATGATCCAATTTTTCATGCATCTGAAAAAAGAGGAAGCCTTTGCGATCCGTTGGCATATGGGCTTTTCCGGCCCGGAGGATGCCAATACGGTTGGCCGTGCATTAGAGCAGTATCCACTGGCATTTGCGCTTTGTACTGCCGATATGGAGGCCAGCTATTTTATGGAGGGTGCAGCGGCGCTGGCATCAAAGCAAGCAGAGGAAGCTGCACAATAAAATATTTGATGCTTGCTTCACAGAAAGGAGCCCTATTATTATGTCTTGGATTCAAAGTGCGCTGTTTTATCATATCTATCCGCTGGGACTTTGCAATGCTCCCACAGAGAATCACGGCGGCGAACCGGTTTCTCGTATTCGTTGTATTCACGATTGGATTCCTCATCTGAAGCGGATGCATATCAATGCTATTTATTTCAGTCCTCTTTGGGAATCGGGCACTCATGGCTATGATACTGTGGATTATACCACATTGGATCGGCGTCTTGGCACGAATGAGGATCTGGAAGTGCTTTGCAAGGCACTTCATGAAAACGGAATTCGCATTGTGCTGGATGGCGTGTTCAATCATGTTGGCAGAGGCTTTTTTGCATTTCAGGATTTGCTGCGAAATAAAGAGCAGTCGCAATATCGGGATTGGTTTTGCAATTTGAATTTCGGCGGCTCCAATCGTTTTGGAGATCCCTTTTGGTATGAGTCTTGGCATGGCTGTGAGGAGCTGGTCAAGCTGAATCTGCGCAATGATGCTGTCGCATCCTATCTGGAACGTGCCATCCTTGAATGGATTGACCGTTATGATATTGACGGCATCCGTTTTGATGCTGCCGATTGTGTGGATCGGGATTTCTTCCGTCGGATTCGTCGCGCAGTGAAGTCCAGAAAACCGGATTGCTGGCTGATGGGCGAGCTGATTCACGGTGATTATGCACAATGGGCAAATCCGGAAATGCTGGATTCTTCTACCAATTACGAGTGCTGGAAGGGCATCTGGTCGAGCCATAATGACAAAAACTATTTTGAGATCAACTATGGAATCAACCGGCAGTCGGGTCAGCATGGTATTTATAAAAACCTGCTGCTGTATAATTTTGCCGACAATCATGATGTAAGCCGATTGGCTTCTCAGCTGAAGGATGAACGACATCTTCCGTTGGTGTATGCATTGTTATACGCTATGCCGGGCATTCCTTCGGTTTATTATGGAAGTGAATTTGCGCTGAAGGCTGAAAAATGCAAGGATTCCGACTGGAATTTGCGTCCGGCACTGGATATTCATGCATTATGCGGCGAAAGATCTTCTCTTTGTGCATTTTTATATGGATTGGGTGCGCTTTATGCTGCATATCCTGTTTTGCACGAAGGCGCTTTTGCAACGGTAGAAGTACGGAATCAACAATTGGTATTTCGTCGGGGCGAGGGCGATTCGGCATTGTATTGTGTCTTGAATCTTGCGGATACACAAGCAACATTGCCGCTGCCGATCTCGGGCGATGGTTGGGTCAATCTGTTTACCGATACTGCTGTGGAAGCCAACGGACAGATTGTTATGGCTCCCTGCTCTGCTGCGTGGATTGCAAAAAAGATTGAGAATGCACAAGAAGATACGCCTGCTTTGATGGCAGCAGAACGATCCGAAAAAAAGGATTGTCCGGTTGCGGAATCGGTATCGGTATCGGCATCCACCTCGGAGCCTGCACCGCTGGATCCTGTCAGAGAAGCGATTGTGCAGATGCTTTCGGCAGATACGTTGCCGGTGGAGCAGCTTGCTCAGCAAAGCGGTGTTTCGGCTGCAATGATCCGGCAGTTGCTCCATGGGGATGGAGAGCCTACAATCGGTATGCTGCAGCAGCTTGCTGATGCGAAGGGCTTACAAATGAAGCTTTTGTTTTGTCCCAAGGAATCCTGTTGATAGATCGGAAAGCAATGTTCCGGCGTATGCTTGGGATATGTTCGCATAAGCGATAAAACAAGTTTATACAGAAAAAAGCTGTTCCCGACGGTGTTTCGGGAACAGCTTTTCATGTTATTCATCCAATTCTTTCTGCGCAGCATTGAGCATTGCCATGAGATCATCAAAGTTGGCAGAGCTCGATTGAGATGCGGAAGACTTCTTTGCTGCAGACGCTTTCGGAGCAGCAGGCTTCTTCCGTTCCGGTGCCGGATCAGATGCAGCAGATTTCTTCGGCTGTTCGGTCTTTGTTTTTGCTTTCGGCTGCGTTTCTGCGAGCTTTTCTTCTAAGGGAGAACTGTTCTGCGGATTGGATTCGGACTCTTCCTTTACAATGGGCAAAGGACCGGTTCTTTTAGAAGGACGTCCTGCAATCAGATCCATCAGTTCCGGATCAGGCTTCGGAATCTGTTTCGTGGTGGGGATTGCGGTTTGAGTCGTGTATAAAGGTACTTCGGAAGTAATGGGAGCGCTGTTGCGATGGTTTTCGATATTCTTACGAATTGCTGCAATGCGCTCGGCACGACGTGCTGCTTCCTGTTCCTCCTGCTCTTTCTTTTCATCCTCGGTCAATGCAGGAGTAGCCGATGATTCAGCAACCTTTTTGGTTGTATCGGCAACAGCCTTTTTCTTTTCCTGAATGGATTTGACAAATGCGAGATCTGTATCGTCGTCATCATCGTCGTCATCATCCTCACGAGCAGCGATATAAATGGCTGCCACATACAGCAGTAATACGACGCAAGGAAGAATCAAGCAAAGAACCAAACCAAGAATACTCGTCAGGAAACAGATCATTGCGCCTAATTCCGGACTTCTTTGACGACAGATACCAGCAATGTTTTCAGCAGATACCGCAATAGAGTTGGTATTGGCTTTGGTTGTTAGGTAATAAAGGGGCTGTGCCTGTGCAGCATCTGCATCGGCAGCAGCATTGAGAATCAAACTCACCTGTCCAATTCGATATTCACCGGTTGTTGCACTGTATAATACAACATCATTTGTAACCGGTGCCGAGGAATCCTTTTCATTCAGAATGACCAGAGCGCCTTCCGGAATAATGGGTTCCATATCTGCCGATCGATAGCAGTAATAGCGATGCCCGAGAAATGTCGGTAGGGAATCCTTGCTGCGGAACAGAAGATTTACAGTTAATGTAAATGCAGCAAGCAGCAGCATACACACAATCAGCAGTACACCCAGACAGGATATCCTGCTTTTTCGTTTTTCAGTTGTGGAAGTGTTGCTCATGTAAAAACCTTGCAGTCACGTGCTTTTTGCGACTGCTCTCCTTTCATATATGCGTGATCCTTTGGCGCCAAGATCAAACAGCCAAAGTTTTCCTCATATAGTATAGCACACTTTTTGCAAAATTACAACCTTTTTTCTTTTTTTGTCCAAGATCTGTTGTGGCATAACAGGTTTTCCGTTGGATTTTACTTTTTGCTCTTGACTTTTTTGGTTTGCTGTGTTATAATAATTAGGCAATCGCGAGAATATGCTAGTATGGCTCAGTTGGTAGAGCAGCTCATTCGTAATGAGCAGGTCGTGGGTTGTCGGTAAAGCGACATCACAACGGACCGCTAAGCCTTGCAAAATCAAAACTGAATATCTAATGCTTGTGTGGCTCAGTCGGTAGAGCAGTTCATTCGTAATGAACGGGTCGTGGATTGTCGGTAAAGCGACATCACAAACGGATCGCTAAGCCTTGCAAAATCAAAACTGAATATCAAATGCTTGTGTGGCTCAGTCGGTAGAGCAGTTCATTCGTAATGAACGGGTCGCAGGTTCGAATCCTGTCACAAGCTCCAAAATAACCGTTTCTAATGTATAGAAATGGTTATTTTTTGTCTGTTTGAGTGACATCTGTACAATACAAAATCAAAAGAGTAGCTTCAGAAAAAATTCAGAATCTACTCTTCATTGCGAAACACTTTCACAAAGTTTCTGTCAGTTTTTTGTTCGTTATGCCGAACGAGCCGAAAGTCACCACCTCGATGAATTTTTCATTTTTGTTTTCCACTATATTATTAAACCGATGGAATGCGTACAGACGCACATAAAAATTCCTTTCGAAGATTGCTTTTGAAGATAAAAAATGGTATAATAGTAACAAAGGTGGTGTGCATATGAATATCCTTCATTTAAAATACGCAGTGGAAGTGGCAAGAGTGGGTTCTCTCAGTCAGGCAGCACATAACCTGATACTTGCACAGCCTAATTTAAGCCGTTCTATCAAAGAACTGGAAGCTGATGTCGGAATTAAAATTTTTGAAAGAAGCACAAAAGGAATGGTGCTTACACCGGAAGGCGAGGAATTTATTGGTCATGCGAAAGAGATATTGACGCATATTGAACAGGTCGAACTGATTTATAAAGCAGGGGCAATCAAAAAACAGAAATTCTCTATCTCCGTTCCAAGAGCCTGTTATATTTCTGAAGCATTCGCGGAATTTTCAAAATCTGTGACAGATGCTTATATTGATATCTTCTACAAGGAAACCAACTCACAAAGAACGATCAGCAATATCCTTAATGCCGGTTACAAGCTTGGTATCATTCGTTATGCCGAAAACTATGATAAATACTTTAAATCCATGCTTGAAGAAAAAGGACTGACCTACGAAATGGTTGCAGAATTTACATATCAGCTCATTATGAGCAAGGATTGTCCCCTTGCAGAAAAAGAAACAATCACCTTTGATGATTTGTCAGATTATATTCGGATTGCACATGCTGATCCCTATGTTCCCTCGCTTTCAGTCGCAAAGGTGGTGCGTGAAGAACTTCCGGATGATTTCAAACGCTGTATCTATATCTTTGAAAGAGCAAGCCAGTTCGATCTGCTTTCTCAAAACCCCCAGACTTTTATGTGGGTATCCCCTGCGCCGCAGAATATTCTTGACAAATATCACCTCGTCCAACGCAGGTGTGAGAGTAATACAAAAATCTACAAGGATATCCTGATATATAAAAAAGGATATAAGCTCACAGAGCTTGACAAGAAATTCATTACAGAATTGTGCTGTTCAAGACGAAGAAACCTCAGATAATACCAATATCGATGCTCCGATTACAGAATCGGAGCATTTTCTCGTTTCTAAGCTAATTATCCTCTATATCATTTTCGATAACCCCCGTATAACTATCTTATATTTTACAAATCAGGGAAAGTTTGTTATAATATTAACGAAGTCGGAAATCAAACGAAAATCCGATGGATGAAATATCTGTAATTAGGAGGATACCATGAATAACACGACTTATGAAATTGTGGACAGCGTTGAAAAGCTTGAAGAAGCGATCAACCGCACAAGAAAAGCCCAGAAAGTTTTTGCGACCTACACACAGGAACAGGTAGACAGAATTTTCCTTGCTGCTGCTTCTGCTGCAAATAAGGCTAGAATTCCACTGGCAAAGATGGCTGTCGAAGAAACAGGCATGGGTATTGCAGAGGACAAGGTTATCAAGAACAACTATGCTTCTGAATATATCTACAATGCCTACAAGGATACAAAGACCTGCGGTGTAATTGAGGAAGACAAGGCCTTTGGTATCAAGAAGGTTGCAAACCCCATTGGTGTTGTTGCAGCGGTTATCCCCACAACAAATCCCACTTCCACTGCCATCTTCAAATGTCTGCTGGCGTTGAAGACAAGAAATGCGATTATCATTTCCCCCCATCCGAGAGCTAAAAATTGTACTATCGCTGCCGCAAAGCTGATTCTTGAAGCGGCTGTCGCAGCAGGTGCTCCGGAAGGCATTATTGACTGGATTGATGTTCCTTCTCTTGAAATGACAAATACCGTTATGAAGGAAGCAGACATCATTCTCGCAACCGGCGGTCCTGGTATGGTGAAGGCGGCTTACTCCAGCGGCAAGCCTGCACTCGGTGTTGGTGCAGGAAATACACCGGCAATCATTGATGATACCGCAGACATTCTGCTTGCTGTAAGCTCAATTATTCATTCCAAGACATTTGACAATGGTATGATCTGCGCATCCGAACAGTCCGTCATCGTCATGGAAAGTATCTATGATACAGTGAAGAATGAATTCGCTGCAAGAGGCTGCTACTTCCTTACACCGACTGAAACGGAAAAGGTAAGGAAAACCATCATCATCAACGGTGCACTAAATGCCAAGATTGTTGGTCAGCCTGCTGCAAAGATTGCAGCACTCGCAGGCGTTGATGTTCCTGCCGGCACAAAAATCCTCATCGGTGAAGTAGAAAGCGTTGATATCAGCGAAGAATTCGCTCATGAAAAGCTCTCCCCTGTACTTGCAATGTACAAGGCAAAGAACTTTGAGGATGCTGTCTGCAAGGCTGAACAACTTGTTGCTGACGGCGGCTACGGACACACATCTTCCATTTATCTCAATGAAGTAACAGAAACAGCGAAGATCGACGAGTTCGGCGAAAGAATGAAAACCTGCCGTATTCTTGTAAATACCCCCTCTTCCCATGGTGGCATTGGTGATCTTTACAACTTCAAGCTTGCACCTTCTCTGACGCTTGGCTGTGGTTCCTGGGGCGGCAACTCTGTCAGTGACAATGTAGGCGTCAAGCACCTGATCAATATTAAAACCGTAGCTGAAAGAAGGGAAAACATGCTCTGGTTCCGTGCACCTGAAAAGATTTATATTAAGAAAGGCTGTCTGCCTGTTGCCCTTGATGAGCTCAAGAATGTTATGGGCAAGAAGAGAGCATTCATCGTTACCGATAGCTTCCTCTATCAGAATGGCTATACAAAGCCCATTACAGACAAGCTTGACGAAATGGGCATTGCACACACCACATTCTTCAACGTAGAGCCTGATCCGACACTTGCTTCCGCAAAGGAAGGTGCTGCACAGATGACAGCATTTCAGCCTGATACAATTATCGCTCTCGGCGGCGGCTCTGCAATGGACGCAGCAAAGATTATGTGGGTACTTTATGAACATCCGGAAGCAGACTTTATGGATATGGCAATGCGCTTCATCGACATTAGAAAAAGAGTTTATACATTCCCGAAGATGGGCGAAAAAGCATATTTTATTGCAGTTCCCACATCTGCAGGTACAGGCTCTGAAGTGACTCCTTTTGCAGTTATCACTGACGAAAAGACCGGTGTCAAATATCCTCTCGCTGACTATGAGCTTCTCCCTGACATGGCAATCATTGACACTGATTATCATA
>JAFXJT010000051.1 GCA_017532085.1 Oscillospiraceae bacterium
ATCAGTGCTTTGTCCTGTAAACACAAAATTCGGATCGTTCACCGCCATTTCTGCAACAGCACCGCTTTGCATCATCTGCCGCAAACGCTGTGCCAGATCCATGCCGGTTTTCACTGTATTGGCAGTGGATTGTGCAGTATCCTTTATGTCTCGCAGCTGTTCATCTGCATCATACATTCCATATCATCCTTTCAAAAATCTTCCTCATAGGTTTCTTCTTCCTCAAAGGCCTGTTCAAATTCTTCCTGAGAGATATCTTCTGCCAAAGCTGCCTCCATCTCTGCCGCCAGATCAACCTCATCCAAATCCGTTGTATCTGTTTGTGCCACATATGGCACAGCTTCGTTAGTGACCGGCTGCGATACACCAAACTCAGCCGCCAGATCTGCTTGTTCGGCTGCTTCGGCTTGCTGCGCTCGCTGTTCATCCATCTGTTCCCACATCAGGTCACGCGCTCGGGCTTCTTCCATCTTTTTCCGATAGGCTGCTTCGCGCTCGGCCTTGACAGCAGCATAGGTTTCCGTGATATCGGTATTGTTTGCCATGCCGGCCGGAAACTTGGAACTGGATCCGAGTTTGGAAAACAGGGGATGTTTCGGCATATCGAACTTAAATTCCATCAGAGGGTAGTGTTCATCCACGAATGCAATGCATTTTCCACCATACCGTTTGGCAGCACCTTTGGATGCAAGCACCTTTTCGATTTCATCCACGCCGAGCAGATCTCTTGCAATAAAGCTCTCGGAATCGCTGCCGCCGCCCTGCTGACCTCGGTTGTAGCTTCTGGAAGCCACACGCACTGTTGTTTTTCCAAGTTTCTTCACGATGTATTCCTTGGAATCTTCATCGTCCGTTCCGAGAAATGTCTTGATAGAGCAGTTGCCCATGATGCCCTTCAATGATTTCTCATAGTTTTCTTTCAGCAAGGATATGCCCTGAACAACAATGCAGATTCGGATATTGTAGGAACGGACAACCGCCAGCGTTTCACTGAAAGCAGGGATTTTTCCGATATTTGCAAACTCATCCATTTCACAGGATACCAGCAGAGGCAAACTGCCGTGGTGATCCCTGTTGGCAATATACATCAATCGCTCAAAAAGCTGGCTGTAAAAGATATTTGCCACTGTCTTGTAGGTTTGTCTTGCAGCCGGGATAATCAGGAATATGGCTGTCTTTTCCGTACCGATGTGATCGAAATCCATTTCATCCGCATCTGTGATCTGGTCTACATCGTTCGTAGCCCAGAGGCGCAGTCTGGTGGAAAGTGTTTTGGCAATAGAACCGAGTGTTTCTTCCGGTGTACCTTGGATGCTGTTCCAGTTGACCGACACCACATCATCGGGATGCTCAATCTGATGCCGGTTAAAGCATCGGGCGATCTCGCTTTTTTGGTCAATTTTGCCGCCCTTGTAGCGAATGCTGTTGACCAGTCGGATCACACGACCGAATGACTTGGTTTCTCCTTCCGTCTTGAACAAATAAACCATAATGGCAACCAGCAGATCTTCCGCAGCAGATGCCCAGAAGTCTGCCTTTTCTCCCTCACCGGAGCTATTGGCCATGAATAGGTTTGCAATGGAAATGCAATCCTGCTCTGTAACCATGTAGGCAAAGGGATTGTATGCGTTGGAATAGTTGATATCATCCAGATTCAGCACTCGGATCTTGTAACCGGCCTCGGTGAGAAACTTGGCAGTATTCCGATACAGCTCTCCTTTGGGGTCTGTAACAACATAGCTGCCGTACATCTGCATAATATCCGGGATGATCTTGCGGAAGGATTTACCGGCACCGGAGCCGCCGATTACTGTTTCATTCAGATTGTGTGTCGAATAGGATTTCTTGTCTTTGTTGTGGATGGTTGCGTAGAAATCCTTGCCCATGGGAATGCCGGTGCGATCC
>JAFXJT010000052.1 GCA_017532085.1 Oscillospiraceae bacterium
AACCGCAGCAGCCTGCTTCTCCTGTAAAGGAAGCTGTTGCTGCTCCGGCACCTGCCAAGCCCTCTGAGAATCCGACTGCTGCCGCACCTGCACAGCCCCAGGAGAAGCGTCCGAATCCGAAGGCACAGAAAAAGCCCGCCAAAGCGCAAGAGCGCGGCGAGCGTACCAAAATGCAGATCGAATTTGCAAGCAGTGAATCGCCGGCAGGACAGCCGCGCCGTACTGTGGATACCCGTGGCTCTTATGTGGATCTGGATAAATACAATGAGCGCTATGAGCAGATTGCTCCGCAGGGTCGTGGACGTGATGGCTTCGGTTCTGCCAAGAAGCAGAAGATCACACAGAAATCGCAGCAAAGAAACCGTCAGCAGCATTCCGGCAAGATGCGTGAGACTGAGGCTGAGAAGCTGCGTCGTTTAGAACTTGAGCGTGCCAGAAAGCAGCAGCTCAAGGTACTCATTCCCGATACGATTATTGTCAGCGAGCTTGCCAGCCGTCTGAAAGTGCAAGTGCGTGATGTAATGAAGAAGCTGATGGGACTGGGCGTAATGGCAACTATCAACGAGGAAATCGATTTTGACACTGCTTCTCTGGTGGCAGAAGAGCTGGGTGCAAAGGTCGAGCATGAGGTAATCGTCACCATCGAAGAGCGTCTGATCGTTGATGAAGAGGATTCTGCCGATATGCTCTCGGAGCGTTGCCCCGTTGTTGTGGTTATGGGTCACGTTGACCATGGTAAGACTTCTATCCTCGACTGCATTCGTCATGCCAATGTCACTGCATCGGAAGCCGGTGGTATTACCCAGCATATTGGTGCTTATCAGGTGAAGCACAGCGGCAAAACCATTACCTTCCTGGATACACCCGGACATGAAGCATTTACTTCTATGCGTGCCCGTGGTGCCAATATTACGGATATTGCGATTCTGGTTGTTGCCGCCGATGACTGCATCATGCCGCAAACCATCGAATCCATCCACCATGCAAAGGCAGCCGGTATTACCGTTGTAGTTGCGATCAATAAGATGGATAAGGAAGGCGCAAATCCCGAGCGCATCAAGCAGCAGCTCACAGAGCATGAACTGGTGCCGGAAGAATGGGGCGGCGATACGATCTGTGTTCCTGTATCTGCCAAAACCGGCGATGGCATTGATGAGCTGCTTGAGAATGTATTGCTGGTGGCTGAAATGGCTGAATTGAAAGCCAATCCCAATCGTCATGCAAAGGGAACCGTTATTGAGGCTCGTCTGGATAAGGGTCGTGGTCCCATTGCCACGATTCTGGTGCAGAATGGTACACTGCATACCGGCGATGTGATCATTGCGGGTACTGCTGTGGGCAAGGTGCGTGTCATGACCAACCATCGCGGTAAGGTTGTGAAGGAAGCCGGTCCTTCGGTGCCTGTGGAGATCACAGGTCTTGCGGAAGTTCCCAGCGCAGGAGACATCTTCAATGCGGTTGAGGATGAGCGTCTGGCAAGAGAATTGGTGGAACAGAGAAAGCATGAAGCGAAGGAAGAGCAGTTCCGCAGCTATCGTAAGGTCACGCTGGATAATTTGTTCTCTCAGATTGCTGAGGGCGAGATGAAGGAACTGCCGATCATTGTAAAGGCAGATGTACAGGGTTCTGTGGAGGCTGTGAAGCAGTCTTTGGAGCGGCTGACCAACGAAGAGGTTCGCGTTACTGTGATTCATGGCGCAGTTGGTGCCATCTCTGAAAGTGATGTAATGCTTGCTACCGCATCCAATGCGATTATTGTCGGCTTCAATGTACGTCCGATGCCTGTTGCTGCCGAGACTGCTGCAAGAGACGGCGTGGATATTCGTTTGTATCGTATCATTTATGATGCCATTGAGGAAATCACTACGGCAATGAAGGGTATGCTTGCACCGAAGTTCCGTGAAGTGCAGATGGCTCGTATCGAGGTGCGACAGGTATATCATATTTCCAGTGTTGGAACCGTTGCCGGCTGCTATGTGCTGGATGGTAAGGTCAATCGTCAGTGTCAGATTCGTGTAGTACGTGACGGTATTGTTGTGACCGAAGATAAGATCGATTCTCTGCGCCGCTTCAAGGATGACGTCAAGGAGGTTGCTACCGGATACGAATGCGGTATCACACTTGAGAAGTTCTCCGATATGAAGGAAGGCGATATTCTGGAGGCATTCAAGATGGAGGAATATCGAGGGGATTGATGGATTCTCTGAACAAACAGGAAGAATGCAAAAAACATCGTGATTAGGAGGTTGTCATGGATATTCAAAGAATGAGTAATGCCGATATGATCCAGTATTGCAACGAGGCACTGGCTTGGGAAGAGCTTGGCCCCATTGACGTTATGTTTTTTGATACGGTGAAACGGATCATTTTGGGTGAACTGAGCGTTTCAGAGGCTGAGGATCAGGAAACCATCTTTGATGCCGAGGGCTTCTTTAACGAAACTGAAACCACCGGTGATTATTACAATCCCGATCCCGACAGCACCATTCAGTTCTGATTCCAATTGACTGTAATCGGTGCTTCTCGAAAGGAGAACCAATGGCAGGTTATAAAATCGGGCGTGTTTCTGAGGATATCATGCGTGAGCTGACCGCAATTCTGCCCACGCTGAAGGATCCTCGGATCGCACCTATGCTGACCCTTGTCCGCATTGAGCTTTCTGGTGATATGGGACATTGCAAGGTTTATGTATCCAGTATGCAGGGCATAAAGGCGGCAGAGCGTTCCTGTGAGGGACTGCGTTCTGCTGCGGGATATATTCGTCGTGAGTTGTTTGCGCGGCTTGATCTGCGCAAATCGCCGCAGCTGCATTTTATCCCGGATGATTCGATTGCCTATGCTGCGGATATCAGTGAAAAGCTCAATGATCTTGGACTGATCGGCTCAGCGCCAATCAAGCCGCAGTCAGATGAACTTTGAAACGAAAGGAAACGGGGCGCATGAAAATCGCCCTGTTTTCGTATGGCGGAGGAAATAGTTGATGAATTTGCTCAATGCAGAACAGACGGCTTCGTTTTTGCGCAGCTGTCACGATGTGCATATTCTGATTCACCGTTCACCGGATGGCGATTGCATTGGAGGCGGCTATGCGTTATATGCGCTGCTGCGATCTATGGGAATTCGTGCCTGTGTGCGCTGCGATGATACGATTCCGGCAATGTATCATTATTTGACGGCGGATATTACGTTTGAGGAATTTGCTCCTCAAACCGTCATTGCTGTGGATGTGGCAGATCCGAAATTGCTGGGTGCTCTTGCCGAGGAATATGCAGCAGTTGATCTTTGTATCGATCATCATATCTCCAATACCAAATATGCAAAGGCACTTTACTGGAATCCGGAAGCATCTGCTGCCTGTGAGGTGCTGTTTGCATTGCTCAAGCATATGCAGATACCGCTGACAGAACAGCTTGCGCTTTGTTTGTATACCGGCATGGCTACCGATACCGGATGCTTTAAGTTCAGCAATGCCGGTGCGGATACGTTTGCCGCTGTTTCGGAAATCAAGCGGCAGTTTGATTTGCCTTATGCACGGCTCAATCGATTGCTGTTTGATGTGAAATCCAAAGGCCGTCTGGCATTGGATTCCCGTCTGATGCAGACAATCCAAATGGCTGCAGATGATGCGGTTGCCTTGATCTATTTACCCTATGCATGGATGGAGGAGCTTTCTGTGACCGATGAGGAAACAGATGGGATTTCCAATCTTCCGATGCAGATTGCAGGGATTGAAATCGGTATCTGCGTGAAAGAACAACCGGATGGCAGCTATCGTGTTTCCATGCGCGGCGGCGATCGGGCAGATGTATCTGCAGTTTGCCGTCAGTTTGGCGGAGGCGGCCATGTCAAAGCCGGCGGCTGCTCTTTTTCCAATGGCACGCCGGATGAGATTTGCAAGAAATTGCTTTCTGCTGCGGAGGCAGCACTGTTGCAATGAGCAGCGGCATTTTGTTGATGAATAAACCGCAGGGATTCACTTCTTTTGATGTGATTGCTAAGCTGCGGGGAATTTTGAAAATCCGCCGACTCGGTCATACAGGGACGTTGGATCCTATGGCAGAGGGTGTGTTGCCTGTTTTGGTGGGCGCTGCGACCAAAGCCTGCGATATTCTGCCGGATGAGTCAAAGTGTTATCGTGCCGGATTCCTACTGGGTTGTGTTACCGATACACAGGACAGTACCGGTACGGTATTATCTACCGCAGAGGTCAATGTCACGAAGGATCAGATGCTTTCGATTTTGCCGCAGTTTCTCGGCAGCATTCAGCAGATCCCGCCTATGTATTCTGCAGTGCAGATCAATGGCAGGCGTTTGTATGATCTGGCAAGAGAAGGCAAGGTGGTGGATCGACCTGCACGTACTGTGGAGATACAGTCTTTAAAGCTGCTTGCCTATGATGCACAATCAGGCACAGGCGAGCTGGAAATCACCTGCGGAAAGGGAACTTATGTCCGCACGGTTTTACATGATATCGGCTCTGTTCTGGGATGTGGCTGCTGTATGACATCCTTGGTACGGACGGTTGCCTGCGGCTTCATGCTGAAGGATTGTTATGGATTTGCAGAGATCGAGACTGTGATGCGGCAGCAGCAACTGGATGATATTCTGCTGCCCACAGCATCCCTGTTTGCATCGCTGCCGAAGCTTTGCTTATCGGAAGCACAGGCAAGGCAATATCGCAATGGTGTAAAGCTTTCTCTGCACAGGTTACAGGGGATTACCTCTGCACAACGCTATGCAGTATATGATGAAGCATATTGTTTTATCGGACTGGCTTCTGCCGAGTTTGAAACGGGTATGCTGCGTGTGTTCAAAAATTTTGAGGAGCATTGATATGAAGCCTGAGATCCGGACAGATAAACAAAGGATTGTTGCTGCGTTGGGGATGTTTGACGGTGTGCATCTGGGACATCGCCAGGTGCTGCTGCAGGCGAACGCTTTGGGTGCTTGCCATGTTGTCACCTTTGCTGCTGAGACGATGCCGGCCAAACAGGGCCGAATCCTGCGGTATCTTTACGATAACCGACAGAAAAGCCGGCTGTTATCTGCTTGTGGTGCAAAGGCCGTGTATGCTTTTTCTTTTGAGGAAATCTGTGACTTGGATGGCGCTGCGTTTTGCCGCACAATTCTCAAAGAACGATTGCATGTGGATGCTGTTGTATGCGGCGAGGATTTTCGCTTTGGCAAACATGCTTCCTGCGGAACCGATGATCTGGTTCGGTTTGGACAGCGTTATGGCTTTGAAGTCGAGCTGGTACCGCAGTATTGTTTAGAGGATACCATGCCGGTTTCTTCTGCACAGATTCGTTTTTTGCTGGAAAGCGGAGAAATCCAACGCGCCAATCGGTTGCTGGGCACTGCGTATCAGATTCACAAAATTGTGGTTGGCGGCAATCATATTGGGCGTACTATGGGCTTTCCGACGGCAAATCAAGCTTTTGAACCGCGGCAATGTGTTCCATGCTTCGGTGTATATGCTTCGTTTGCAGAGATTCAAGATGTCTGGGTGCCTGCCATTACCAATATCGGTACCAGGCCCACAGTCACCGGCGGCACAACGCCCATTGCCGAAACGCATTTGCTGCATTGGAGCGGCGAATTGGAAGGCAAATGGCTTCCTGTAACCCTTTCCGGCTTTATCCGACCTGAAACCCGCTTCCCTTCTGTTGACGCACTTTCTGCGCAAATCCAGAAGGACATTAAGCTGCGTGAGGCAATGCTGCATTGAAGCTGGTGAGAATTGTGTCAAATGGAACTTTCGTGCATTGAACACGGAATTTTCACATATAGCAGGTACAATAATTCAGTACTGCGATTAATTAAAATATGAAAGGATGAATGCTATGATTGAAGTACGAAATCTGACCAAGCATTATGGCGACAAGCATGCAGTCAATGATATCAGCTTCACTGTTGAGGACGGAGAAATCCTCGGTTTTCTTGGCCCGAATGGTGCCGGAAAATCTACAACCATGAATATGTTAACCGGTTATATCTCTTCTACTTCCGGACAGGCGCTGATTAATGGCGTGGATATTCTTGAGGATCCGATCCGGGCCAAATCCTATATTGGTTATCTGCCGGAGCTGCCTCCGTTGTATCTGGATATGACCGTTAAGGGTTATCTGAATTATATTTATGATCTGAAAAAGTGCAAATTGCCTCGTCGAGCACATCTTAACGAGGTCATGGCGTTATGCAAGGTACATGATGTACAGGATCGTATTATCAAGAATCTTTCCAAAGGTTATAAGCAGCGTGTTGGTCTTGCACAGGCATTGGTAGGCAATCCGCCGGTACTGATTCTGGATGAGCCTACGGTTGGTCTTGACCCCAAGCAGATTTTGGAGATCCGTACCCTTATCAAGAAGCTTGGCAAAAATCATACTGTCATCCTTTCTTCCCATATTCTCAGTGAGATTCAGGCTGTATGTGATCGGATTATCATTATCAACAAGGGTGTGATTGCCGCCCATGATACAACCGATAATCTTTCCAAGAATATTTCCACCGATCATCGTGTCATTGCACGAATCGAAGGTCCTCGTGAAAACATTGTCAAAGCGTTGCGCAATATCAACGGCATCAAGTATTGTCGTGCGGATATGGAGCGTGAGCCGGGCGTGTTTGAATATGAGCTGGAAGCTACTGCCGGATCGGATATCCGTCGAGAGCTGTTCTCGATTCTCAGTGAAAACGGCTGGCCGCTGCTGATGCTGCGCAGTGCCGAGCTGACACTGGAGGATGTGTTCCTGAAGATCACCATGGGCGAAGGCCTTGTGATCGAAGCCCCTGCTGCGCAGACGCAGGAGAATGGAGGAGAAGCATAATGGGTGCGATTTTCAGACGAGAAATCGGAGCATATTTCACCTCCGGTATTGCGTATATCTTTTTGGCAGTATTCTGGCTGTTCAGCGGCTATTTCTTCTATGTAAGCTGTCTGAATTCCGCTACCACCGATATGTCGGGTATGTTCCAGAGCCTGTTTATGATCTGCATTTTCCTCATTCCGATTCTGACCATGCGTCTGTTCAGTGAGGAAAAGAAGCAGAAGACAGAACAGGGTCTGCTGACTGCTCCTGTCAGTTTGGGAGAAATTGTGTTCGGCAAGTATTTTGCAGCATTGTGCCTTTACACCATCGGCATTTTGATGCCCTTCCTTTATGCGCTGATTCTCAGCAGCTTCGGTACTGTGGAATGGGGTATTGTACTGTCGAATTTCTTAGCACTGTTTTTGCTGGGTGCCGCATTTATTTCTGTGGGCACACTGGTCTCTGCACTGACCGAAAACCAGGTTGCAGCAGCAGTATTGAGCTTTGTGGCACTGATGACATTGTATATGGTTGATCTGATTGCCAGTCTGGTTACGATCGGTTGGATACAGAAGGCATTGAACGCTCTTTCGTTCTATACGAAATATTTCTCTATCACCTGTGGCTTGTTCAATGTTTCTACAATCGTGTTTTATCTCAGTGTTGCGCTGATTTTCAATTATCTCACCATTCGTGTATTTGAGCGCAGACGCTGGAGCTGAGGAGGTGTATCGCACATGAGTAAGAATGAAAAGAATCAGACACAGGATACCCCTGTGCAGGATATGGAAACCAATGAGGCAACCGAAAAGCCTTCCAGAAAATCGAAGCAGAATCTGACACCCGCTGAGGAAAGAGAGCGCGCACTGAATCGTGTAAAGCGCATGAAAAAGCTGAAATACGGCACTCTGGCGACTGTGATTACTGTTGTATTCGTTGCAATTGTGGTTGTTGTGAACGTCATCTGCGGTGTGTTGGATAACCGTTATAATTGGGATATTGATCTGACCAGCAGCGGCTTGTATGAGATTGATGAAAAGACAGCCGAATATCTCAACCAACTCAACAGCGATGTGGAACTGGTGGTGCTTGCCAACGAATCCGATTTTCAAGGCAATAGTATGCTGAAAGTGATTTCTGAGACATTGGATCGCTTTAAGGCAGAAGCCAATGGGCATATTACTGTCAAGTATGTCGATATGACTACCAATCCCGATGCCGTCAAGAGATATTCTGCAAATTATAACGGCGAGTTTGAACAGGGTGATATTGTAATTTCCTGTGATGAACTGGTTCGTGTTGCAAAATTTGATGATGTATTGCGGCAAGAGTCCAGTATTGATTATACGACCTACACCCAAGTGGTAAACTATACCTTCATCGGTGAGCAGACCTTGATTTCCGGTATTATGGGCGTTACCGATCTGAACCCGATCAAGGTTGCTGTGATTACCAAGAACAATGGCAATGCGATCTATCATCAATATGATTCTTACAACTTCCAGCGTGTGATTGATCTGCTGGATAAGAACAATTATCTGTATACCGAAGTGGATATCAACAACGATCATCTGGATCCTTCCGAATATGCATTGGCTGTGCTCTGTGCACCTACCAATGATCTCACCGAGGCACAGATACAGAAGCTCACCGATTTCCTTTATAACGGCGGCAAATACACCAGAAACTTAGTGTATTTCGGCAGTCCCTATCAGACCAAGACACCCAATTTGGATGCTCTGCTGGAAACATGGGGTCTGGCAGTGGGCGATGCTGTCATCTATGAAGGCGATGACAAGACCGCACAGTATGTGAGCACCGCAATGGGCAATATGATGGAGATTCCTGTTTTGAATATCAGCGACAGCGAATACCATTCTGCACTCGCCGAGAGTAAGCTTCCTATCGTAGCGCCGCTTTGTCGTCCGTTGGAGCTGTTGTTTGAGAACAATTCCGGCCGTTCGACCGAAGCATTGCTCACCACAAACGATACTGCTTACCTGTACCCGCTGGGCGGCGAAACGGATGACGAGTTCGATGAGAGCCAGGCGGAAACAGGCGAATTTATCATTGCAGCAATGGCAACACAGGTGTATAACGAAATCAACACATCTTCTTACAGCAGGGTGCTGGCTTTCGGTTCTGCATGGTTTATGGATCACTATGTCACGCAGAGTGCCTCTTACAACAATGCCGAATATTTCATTGGTGTGCTCAATCAGTTGTGCGGCAAGGAAAGCGTGCTGACCATTGCCGAAAAATCACTGGATCCCACAACCATCACGATTACGGAAGCACAGGTCAAGGGAATCCGTAATGTTACGGTTCTGGTGATTCCGCTGCTCATTGCTGTAATCGGTGTTGTGGTTTATGTAAGGAGAAAGAACCGATGAATAATACCTTTGAAAACCCCAATGATTCCGCTGAGGAGCGTGAGGCAGCAGCCTCTGCCGAGGAAGAATCGACCTTTGATATTTTCACTGCTGTGCATGATACCAAACCGCAGGATACGAAAAAAAAGCGTCTGAGCAAGGGCACAAAAGCTTTGCTCGGAAGTGTTGGTGTGCTGGCAGTGTTGGGCGGTGGTCTTGCAGCGCTCAAGCTGACAGAACCAGATGAGAAACCCGATGATAACAGTTCTGCTGTGACCAACGAAGCGGTTTCTCTTTGGAAGGCTGACAGTGGCGCCATCTCTCGTATCGAGGTGGAAAAGGAGAACGGCGAGCGTTATGCTGCCAATCGAAAGATCGAAGAGCAGAAAACAACGGATGCCAATGGACTGGAAACCGTGATTGAGGTAGAAAACTACTATCTTGAGGGATATGAAGATATCCCGATGAACACTGTGGATATCCGTACCTTAGCCACCCGATGCGCGTCTCTTACCTCCATTGATGTGGTGCAGAAGGACACGCCTGAAAGCGATCTGGCAAAATACGGTCTGGATCAACCGATTCGAGTAACGCTTTCTGTGGATGAACAGGATGATATTTGCTTTTTGCTGGGAGATATTTCTCCGGTAAAAGATTACAGCTATCTGCAGGTTGAGGGCGATTCGACGGTGTATACTGTTTCCAGCGGATCCGTGGAGCCCTATCGTGCCGATATGCTTTCTTATCTGGGCACCACGGTCACACCGGAGCAGGCAGATGATGATAAGACCATAGTCGAATCGGTGCGAATCGAGCGTGCTGATCTGGATTACGATTTCTATTTTGAGTTCGATGAGTTCTTTTTGAAACACAATAACGGTGGTTCTTCGGCAGTACACGTTATGGTGGAACCCATTCCTTGTCTATTGAATGCAGAAAACGCAGCACCTGCTACCCATGGCCTTTATGGTCTGACGGCTGCTGAGGTATTGTATCCGCATCCTACTGAGGCGCAGCTGGCTGAATGTGGTCTCGGTGACGAGGAAGCTTCCGTTACTGTCACCATGAAAACCGATGACGGAAAAACAACGGTATTTCGTATGGGTAAGAGCTATGTGAAAAAAGGCAATGCAGAGATCGGTGAGAGTGATACCACCTGCTATTACGGCTATATTGATACCGTAGACTGTATCTATGGCTTTGCTGCCGATACTGTGATTTATGAGGATATGAAGCCATCTACCGTGACTTCTATGATCGTTGTAGATACCTATGTGTGGGATATCGGCAAGCTGGTTTATAAGGCAGGCGATCTGAAGCTGGATTTCGATTGTATCGGCACCACCAAGCAGGATTTTGTTGTCACACGAGATGGCGAGCCTGTGGAGACAGAACGATTCCGTCTTTTGTATTCCTATCTGCTGAAAACAGCTGCTGAGGATCTGATTTTGGAGGAGATTGTCCCCGAGGGAGATCCGTTGGCTTCGATTCAGTTGAAGCGTCAGGACGGCAAACGCGAGATCAATGTCGCATTTTATGATGCCGGCGGTCTGAAGGCATATATTGCTGTGAACGGTGTGGTACGATTTAAGTGTCGTATGGCGTATGTCAATACGCTGATCTCCAATATGCAGATTTTCGATACGGATCAAGACTTTACAATGTCGTGGTAAGAAAAACAGAATAAGGAGGGATTCCCGATGGCAGAGCAATACTTGACCTATAAGGGCAGACCCGTTGTGCGATGCGGTAAAAGTATCTATTATGGCAGCATGGCACAAGAATATGTGGTAATGATGAACGTTATCTCCGAACAGGATGACAACGGTATTGCCACCGCTACTGCGATTAAATGCTATCTGATGAAAACAGATAAAACGCTCAAGCCCATGGAGGCAATTACGCAAACCAGTGAGCGAACCAGTTTGTTCAGCGCTCTGGAGCTGGCAGCAGCGTGGCTGAATCGTGTGGAACGTGCAAGCTGAGAGCTTTCACATTGAGAGAAACAGCAAAAAAACGGTGCAGAAATGACATTCTGCACCGTTTTTGACATTTGATATCGGCGTGTTGACAAAGCCTGGCGAATTTGCTACAATGATGCTGTCTCATATTCGCTGCCGGATAGGGTGATAGAAACGATCTCGCTGTGCCGTGCAGTACGGAAGGGAACGCCCCATACACCGCTGCCGCTGCTGACGATCAGATGATAGGCTCCGTTGCGGTATAAGCCATAGGTGGCTTCGTTCCGTATGGCAGAAAGCAAGCCGCCCGGAGCGATCTGTCCGCCATGGGTATGACCTGAGACTTGCAGATCCACACCCAGAGAAGCAGCTTCCTGTAATTGTGTTGGCTGATGGTCCATCAGCAACAGCGGAAGTGTTGGATCCGTTCCCTGCAACAGCGTCGAAAGCGGCATTCGTTCCTCGGATGCATCCTTACGTCCTACGAGAATCAGCTTGTTTGCAAGGATATGATGGCTGTCTTCCAGCACCGTGATTCCAATGGCTTCCAGTGCGGTACGGATTTTGTCGTTTTCCTTGTGGCTGTGTTCGTGATTGCCATACACATAATACACGCCAAGTGGTGCCTGCAGCGCAGACAGTGTGGCATAAGCATCTTGCTGCTGCCGGATGGTGCTGTTTTCATCAAACAGATCTCCGGCAAGCAGAATCAGATCGGGCTGCTGCTGATTGGCTAAGGCAACGGTTCTTTTCAGATGAGAGGGCAGCAGCGCAGTGCCTTCGTGCTGATCAGATAGCAGCACAACGCGCAGCGGAGTCTCCATGGGCTTTTCAATTTGGATATGATATTCCGTAACAGAAAGCCGTTCTGCATTGAAGATACCGTAGCTTGTGACAATTCCCGTAATCAGCATAAGGAGCAGACTCCAATAGCGGAATCCCGCCAGAAAGGTTTGCATCCGATTGCCTTTTGGCAAAAGTCGAAGCAGCAATTGCAGCAGATCAGCGCCCAGAAACAGCATAAGACAGGTGGTTTGAACACCCAGTGCGATCGCACCCATCAAAAGAAATCCTTTTTGCAGGATGGGAATATGCGGCAATATGGCACCGCTTGCCATACAGAATAATGTGAATAATGAGATGCCGATGCTCAGACCCCATAGCGTTTGATCGCCTAAGCTGTGCGGATCGGTATGGTACAATGATACGATATGCTTAAGAATATAATACTGTACAAAAATATAGCATAAAACGGCTACACCGCCTGCTAACAGGATATGAAAACGCATAATTCGCCCCCTTTTTCTTTAGTATAACATATCCTGTGAGCAGGCTGCAAGCCACAAAATTTTCCGTTTCTCAATGCGGAATCCGCAAATGGAACCGAAAGGAGTATATGATCTATGGCTACCCCACAAAAGACCAATGCCATGCGTATTCTGGAACAAAAGAAGCTGGCACATCGCTGCATCTATTATGACTGCAAAGAATTTACTGATGCTGTACAGATTGCGGCTATGTTGGGTCAATCGATCGAGCAAACCTTCAAAACATTGATGTGTATCGGAAAAAGCGGAGGATATTATGCGTTTGTAATTCCGGGAGCTGCTGCCTTGGATCTGAAAAAGGCTGCGGTTTGTATCGGAGAAAAATCTGTGAGCTTGCTGCCTGTCAAAGAGATTCAAGCGGTAACGGGCTATATCCGCGGCGGGTGTACTGCCATTGGCATGAAAAAAGAGTATCCTGTTGTCTTGGATGCACATGCTGCTGCCTTTGAAGAGATTATTATCAGCGGTGGTCGGCTCGGCACAGAGATTCTGCTTTCTCCCGATGTATTCTTAAAAGCTACCAATGGCAAAATGGCGGCTGTTATCATTGAGCCGTAACAGGAAAAGGAGCTGCCGATGAAATATCAGAATCCGATTATCACGGGATGTTATCCCGATCCCAGTATTTGTCGCTGCGGCGATAGGTACTATATGGTTTGCAGTTCCTTTCAGTTTTTCCCCGGTGTTCCGCTGTTTGAAAGCAAGGATCTGATCCATTGGACGCAGATCGGTCACGTGCTGACAAGAGCTTCTCAGCTTCCTTTGGAGGGTGCCGGTTCAACTGGTGGAATTTATGCCCCCACAATCCGCTGTCACAAAGGCAGATTTTATATGGTTACCACCAACGTCACACACGGCGGTAATTTTTATGTCTATACGGATGATATTTATGGTGCTTGGTCAGAGCCGATCTATGTGGATCAAGATGGCATTGATCCTTCTTTGTATTTTGAGGAGGATCGTGCATATTTCATGAGCAATGGTACGGATGCAGCAGGAACTTGTGGGATTATTCAATGTGAGATTGATCTTGCTACCGGCAAAAAACTGACTCCCGGACGTTGTATCTGGCAGGGAACCGGCGGCAGATTTCTGGAGAGTCCACATTTGTATCGGATCCATGGCAGCTATTATCTGATGGCTTCTGAGGGCGGAACCGAGTATGGGCATATGGTGGTATATGCCAAGGGCGAAACACCCTATGGACCTTTTGTATCATATGATCAGAATCCGGTTCTGACCAATCGGAATCTGGGCGGATATGTGTTGCAAGGCTGTGGTCATGCGGATCTTACAGAGGATGCCAACGGCAATTGGTGGATGGTGCATCTTTGCTTTCGACAGATTGATCCATGGGTGATGCATCATATTACCGGTCGAGAGGTTGCTTTGGTGCCTGTGACTTTTGATGCGGATGGTTGGTTTACGGCAGGCATTAACGGCACCACGCCCATATGCCTTGAAACCGATCGTTTGCCGGAGCATCTTGTGCAGCAGCATTGGGATATCATGGATCTGCATAATACCCGTATTGGTATGGAATGGTGCTTTTTACAGAATCCCCATCCGGAGCAGTATCGGTTTGCAAACGGCAGTCTCTCGCTTTGCGGAACCAAAACAACGCTTTCTTCTCAGCAGGATTCTCCGACTTTTGTGGGAATCCGTCAAAAGGCGATGCAGTTTGAAGTCACTTGTATCATGGATTGTGCTGCGCAGGAAGCAGGTTTGACACTGTATATGACACCAACACAGCATTATGATTTGTTTTTGTGTCAAAGGGAAGAACAGCTTACACTTACTCGGCGTGCACAGCTTGGCAGTATCGTGCACAATGCACCTGTGATTTCTTTGCCTGCGCATACAAAGACAGTATGCCTGCATATCAAAGGGGAGAATTTTGTTTATCGGTTTTCGGCTGAATGCAATGGAATATCCTATGATTTGGGTGCCTTGGAGACGAAATATCTCTCTGCAGAGGTAGCCGGTAATTTCACAGGCGTGATGATCGGTCTGTATGCCGTGCAAGGTCAGCAGCAGCAGCCTGCATGGACAACGATCTCCGAGTTTTCTTGCCGTAATCTTGAGACATTGAAGCAATAAAAACATCAAAAATGCCGCTTTGACCGATTGGGTCAAGGCGGCATTTTGTGGATGCGGTGCATCGTGTTTTGTGATTATCTGCGATCAGAACCTCTGCCGCTGACACGGCGGGGACGCTGCTGCTTCTGCTTTTTATATAGCACAAAGAAGACAATGCATACTATGACATAAAGCAGTGTCAATATCAATGCAGAGAGCAGTGCAATCTTTAGAAACTGGGAAGTGAAAAATCCGGGGATGAGGCTCAGATTATATTTCCAAAAAGAGCGTTCCACAGAGTTTCCGGCAATCAGATCAATCTGTGCAAGGATTTCTCCGGAATGGCGCAATTGAATGGTTCCCAATTTTTGTCCCTGTTTGATAGGCGCCTGCACATTCTCGTCAATGGTAATAATGCGCTGTACCTGATTGATATCCATGGTGTTGCACCAGATACAGGAATACCCTTCTGCCGGCTTGAGAATCACATAATTACTGCCATCGGCATTGGCGACTTCCACTTCATCAATTTCTGTATTGGTTGTCAGCACTTTTTCATAGGTAAGATGTGAGAACGCCCAATTGACAATAGTGCGGGCATCCTCAAGATGATAAAAATGATTACTGCCATTTTCATCATACATTGGTGCATTCAGACAGACCAGCAAATAATTATTTCCGTCACGAGATGCTTTGCAGGCAATGGCTCTGCCGCCCTCTTGCAGATTACCGGTTTTGATACCGCGCACTCCGGGACAATAATATTTGGTATCCGGATCATACATGGTGTTGGAATGACTCCAAGCCCATGTTTCACTTTTTCCTTTCGTCTCTGCATTGGCAGGCGTATAATTGGTTGCACAAGCGATTTTTTCAAATTGCGGTACGGACATGGCATAATACAGCATCCGAATCATATCACGGGCTGTGGTAACCTGCCGTGCGCTGTATAAGCCGGTGACATTGGTGAATCTTGTGTTCTGCATACCCAGTGCGGCAGCCTTTTCGTTCATTTTTTCCACAAGCACCGATTCATCACCGTTGCCGAAATAATGAGAAAGCATCATGGCAGCTTCGCAGGAAGAAGTCAGCAGCATGGCATACAGCAGATCTTCAACGGTCAGCGTATCGCCGGCATTGATTCCGGCATAGCGCAGATCGGTAGGATAATCATAATCCGAAAGCGGATCGAACATGCTTTGTTCTGCGGTTATTGTTTCACCGGAAATATTGATGCCGCTTTCTAAAATCACAATTGCCGCCATTACCTGCGTCAGAGTTGCCGGCATTTCTTTCATATCGGCATTTTTTTCATAGACAATCGTATTGAGATCCATATTGAGCAGGACCGCCGCTTCACTGGCAACAGGCTCCGTTGGAGCAAAACTCAGTGCCTTAGCGTGATCTGTCGGCAACAGTCCGATACAAAACGTCAGTGTTACGAGAAAGGATATGATTCGAAGGGGCAGATGTTTCATTGCAAACCTCTCCTGTTCCAAGTAATTTTTCCGGTTGTCTTTATTATAACAGATTTCTTGCAAAAATGGAATACCTTTTTGCGTTTTTTTCGCAAAATGGTTTACGAATCGGAAAAAATATGCTACAATAGCAATGTTCCCTTGATCACTGAGAAGAAAGGAGAGAAGCAATTGGTTTATATCACGGGAGATACACATGGAGATATGAAAAGATTCCGACATCCGCTGCTGAAAAAAGCGACATCAGAGGATGTTCTGATTATATGCGGTGATTTCGGCTTTTTCTGGGATGATTCCAAGCAAGAGCAAAAACTTCGGAAAAAGCTTGCTGCACTGCGCTATACCGTTGCATTTGTGGATGGCTGTCATGAAAACTATGATCTGCTGGAACAATATCCTACACAGGAATGGAACGGCGGTATGGCAAGAATCATTGCTCCGAATCTGGTACATTTGCTGCGAGGGGAGATCTATACCATTGCAGGCCACAGTTTTTTTACCTTCGGAGGTGGTCATAGCCAAGATTTCGAGTTTCGTTCTGCCGAGCATTGGTGGGAACGGGAACAGCCAACCTATGAGGAAATTGTGCATGCGGCTGAAACGCTCAAACAACATGGCAATCAAGTGGATTATATCATTACACATGAGCCGCCTGCATCCTTAAAAGACTGTCTGCGTGTGGATACGTTACAGCGCTTGGAAATGCATGCTTTTTTTGAGGATTTGGTGCAGATTTGTCAGTTTTCGGCATGGTATTTCGGAAAATGCCATATGAATCGTTATATCCCAATTAAGTATTATGCGCTGTTTGATGATGTGCTTGCGATTAAGAATACGCAGCGGAAATTAAAACCAGCCCAAACGGAAGGAGATTCTGTACATGTTGATCACAGCACCGACCATTGAAGCCGGAGAACAAATTATAAAAGACACTGCCGGTGTTCTGAATGGTCTATGGAACCGGTTTGAATCCTTTTTGCCCACATTATTGCTTGCAGTGGTTGTTTTTGCAGTAGGTATGCTGCTTTCCCGTTTCATTTTGAAGATCATATCCCGTGCGATGAAGCGTGCCAATGCAGAGGGTACTGCCACAAGCTTTGTCAAATCCTTGCTGCAGATTCTTTTGTATACGCTGCTGGGGATTATCTGCCTGAGCATTTTGGGCGTTCCGATGACCAGTATCATTACTGTGGTCGGCGCTGCCGGTCTGGCGGTGGGCCTTGCTTTACAGGATAGCTTATCCAATCTTGCCGGCGGATTCATTCTTTTGTTTGCAAAGCCCTTCAAGGCAGGTGACTATATCATTGCAGGCGGAATGGAAGGCCATGTGGAATCTGTTTCCATTTTGTATACGAATATCATCACCAGAGATAACCGTTCGGTTTATCTGCCCAACGGTATGCTTTCTTCGGGTCAGATGACCAATCTTTCACAGCGCGGCACGTTGCGAGTGAGCGTACCCCTTGCTATCGCTTATGATGCGGATTTTGATAAGGCAAGAGAGGTGCTGCTTGCTGTGCTGCGGGAAAATCCGAAGATCTTGAAAACACCGGATCCTGTTGTAGCGATGTCCGGTCACGGAGACAATGCGATACAACTCAGTGCCGGATTCTGGGTCAACAGCGAGGATTATTTTGCAGTGTCAGGTTCGGTATATGAAGCTGCAAAACATGCCCTGGATGCCAATGGCATCGAAATTCCTTATCCGCAGATTTGTGTGCATCCGACAGAGAAATAATAACCCATGCTATGATGAGACAGATGAAATACTCCGCGCTTTTTGGACTGTGAAGGATGCTTCTGAATATCCGGACAAATCCTAGATTCAAACTGGATTTTTGATGCAGTATACGACGAAAAAAACCTGCTTCTTTTTGCGAATCTTCTTGACAAATTCACTGTATTATGGTAGAATTAATGTGTGAGCAGACTGTGCAGTCGCGGCAGCGTTTAGGCTGACGAGGAAAGTCCGGGCATCATAGAGCAGGGTAACTGCTAACAGCAGCCGGAGGCGACTCTAGGGCAAGTGCAACAGAAAGAAACTGCCGGCATTTCTGCCGGTGATGGTGGAAAGGTGGGGTAAGAGCCCACCGGAGCGTATGAGAGTACGCTGCCATGTAAACCCTATCCGATGCAACGCCGATTGGTGCAGATGTCCGCAACGTTTGCTCGACGGGGCATTTGCAAAGGCGGCTTGAGCGATTCGGCGACGAATCGCCTAGATAAATGACTGCACCCGACAGAACCCGGCTTATAGGTCTGGTCACATACCACAGCCGATGCGCAGACTTGTTCCCGCATCGGCTTTGATGTTTCAAATTTATCACAGAACGGAGAACCCTTTATGTCTCGCTTGTTTGTTGCGCTGCTGAGTATGCTGCTGTGCTGTTTGGTGCTGACCGGATGCAGCGGAAAATCAGAAAGTTCCGGTTCCGATCTTGACAGCTTGGGGCAGGATATCGTCATCATTCCTTCTGCTTTGCCGGAGAACTTTACCATTAAAATCCCCGGTGATTTCACCACAACATCTTCCGCTTCCTTCGATGAATACTATGTAAAGGACGACGCTTCCATTATCATCACCGATGACCCCATTGCCATTTCCGGTGAAAAGGTAGAAACCTATATGAAAAAGGTGAAGGAAGCTTATGAGAAAACTGCTGATCAATATGAGGTGTATTCTGAGGAGTATCCGACGATTCATGATACCGATGCCTGCATTTTGGAGTTTGGCTATGCGATTGTTGGTGCCGATGCAAAGCAAGCAATGCGCTGCATGACTGCTGTGCTGATTCATCATGATGTTGCTTATGTGATTACCTGCAAAAGCCGGGCAGAAACTTTCGGGTTATATCGGCAGGCATTCCGTGCCTGTATTGATAGTATTCGCATCGAAACACCGCCGATTGATACCGATAATGCTGTGATCCATTGAAAATGTGTAAGATACTCCCGAATTGCAAGTGAGTTTGCATTGGGTTTGTTGTCAAAGTGCACAAAGCATATGTGCAAAACCGCACAAAAATGCCAATCTTTTGGATTTTTACAAAAAGGGATTTGACAAATCGGATATTTGTGGTATAATAATAGAATAAGTTATTTATGCGTAAATCCGTCTGCTTGACGCAGCACTGTATGTCATATTATCTTTCGTTTGATTCTTGATTGCTTTGCGGTGAATGGGTTGCCGCAGAGTGGGCGACTGTGAGTTTACAGCGTCCGGAAAGGAGCATATTTATGTCTAAAATGATTGCTGTTACCTCCGGAAAGGGCGGAACCGGAAAATCTTCGATCTGTGCCGGTATCGGTTATACACTTGCCAAGCAGGGCAGCCGTACTCTGATCATAGAGCTGGATTTCGGTTTGCGCTGTATTGACATCATTTTCGGAATGACCGGTCAGATCAAGTATGATCTGGGTGATGTTCTGGCAGGGAAAGTATCTGCACTGGATGCTGTCAGCCGTGTACCGATGGCAAGCAATCTGTTCGTGCTTTGTGCACCGAAGGATCCATTCCTTTCCGTTACTGTTGAGCAGATCAATAAAATCTGCCGTTCTATTCGTAAGTATTATGATTACATCATCATCGATACCGGTGCCGGTATCAACAATCATGTGTTTGATATTGTAGAACAGGCAAACCTGATTCTGGTTGTGACCACACCGGATCCGATTTGTGTGCGTGATGCTCAGATGATGTCGGATGAATTCTATCATCGCGGAAATCGTCGTCAGCGTCTGATCATCAATAAGATCAGCAAAAGGGCGATCGGAGCTGAGCTTGTGCGTGATCTGGATGAAATTATTGATACCATTGGCGTGCAGCTCATTGGTGTGGTGCCGGATGATTATGACTTGGTGATTGCAACCGGTAAGGGAGAACCCATTCCTTCCACCGCACCCAGTCTTGCGGCATTCGATGCGATTTCCAAGCGTCTGCGGGGAGAGAATGCTCCGCTGACGGTAAAGATCGGTTGATGTGTTTCTGCCGCAGGGCAATGGATATTTTGACTCCATTACAGAAAGGATGACTACGTAATGACAATTGCTTTGATTGCTCATGATGCAAAGAAAGAATTGATGATCCAGTTCTGTACTGCATATTGTGCTGTTTTGTCCCGTCATACACTTTGCGCAACCGGTACAACCGGAAAACAGGTGAGTGAGGCAACCGGTTTGCCGATTAAGCGGTTTCTGAGTGGTTCTCAGGGCGGCGGACAGGAGATTTGTGCTCGGATTTCCTGCGATGAGATTGATGTCCTGTTGTTTTTCCGTGATCCCAATAATCCGAAAATGGCAGATCCCAACGATATGAATCTGCTGCGCCTTTGCGATGTGCATAATGTACCGGTTGCAACGAATATTGCAACTGCCGAGGCTCTGATCCTTGCCTTGGAGCGTGGCGATCTGGATTGGCGTGAGATTGGCAACCCCGGCGTATAATCCCATTTGTATTCACCGATTGCCCCTTTCTTCAAAGGGGCAATTTTTGTGTATTGGAAAGGAAGGCTTGTTATGGCAAATTATTTGAAACGACCCAATGGTACTGAAGATGTCACACCGAAAAATATCCACAAATGGTTGACTGTGGAAAAGGTGGTGCGGGAAACAGCAGAATGCTTTGGCTTTTCGGAGATTCGTGTGCCCACCTTTGAAACGACAGAACTGTTTCATCTTTCCGTTGGCGAAACAACCGATGTAGTGCAAAAGGAAATGTATTCAGTAACCGCAAAAGAAACTGTATATACGCTGCGTCCTGAGGGTACTGCCGGTACCATCCGTGCAATGCTGCAAAACGGTATGCTTGCAGAGGCGCTTCCGCAGAAAGTCTTTTATGTGCTTTCCTGCTTCCGACACGAGCGTCCGCAGGCAGGCAGATTGCGTGAATTCCATCAGTTTGGTATTGAAATGGCAGGCAGTGCTTCTCCTTATGCAGATGCTGATGTCATTATGGTTGCCAAGCAGATTCTGGATACTTTAGGGCTCAAGAATATACAGCTGCATATTAACAGCATCGGCTGCCCCAAATGCCGTGCTAAGTATTTCGATGCGCTGCGTGCATATTTTGCCGATTCTGTGGATACGCTTTGTGAGACCTGCCAAGGTCGTATGCAGCGGAATCCGATGCGAATTCTGGATTGCAAGAGCCCTGTGTGCAAAGAAATCGCTTCCGGAGCACCTAAGATCCTTGATTATCTTTGCGAGGAATGTACGGAGCACTTTGCTGTGTTTCGCAGTGCATTGGATACATTGCAGGTATCCTATGTGGTAGATCCTACCATAGTACGAGGACTGGATTATTATACCAAAACCGTGTTTGAATTTATTACTACCGATATCGGTGCGCAGGGGACTGTTTGTGCAGGCGGTCGTTATGATGGCTTGATCGAACAGTTGGGCGGACAATCAGTACCTGCATTGGGCTTTGGCATGGGTCTGGAGCGTTTGATTCTTACCATGGAGCATCAAGGATGTGAATTCCTGCAGCCGAGCTCCTGTGAGCTGTACATTGCTCCCATGGAGGATGCGGCACGTCCCGAAGCCATGCGTTTGGCAAATCTGCTTCGGAAAAATGGCAGCCGTGTAGAATATGATCTGGCAAACCGTACTTTTAAGGCACAAATGAAATATGCAGATAAGCTGGGTGCGGAATATCTGCTGGTATTGGGCTCCAATGAGCTGGAAACCAAACAGGCAAAGCTGAAGAATATGAAGACCGGTGAGCAGCTGCCGATTTCTCTGGGCGATGATTTTGAAGATGCCTATACCGCAATTGTATTTTCCGATATGTTTGGTGATTCTCCTATCGGAGAGAGCCTGATTCCGAAGAACTGAACTTGATTTCCTCGCAAGGAGGCGCTGGCACTGCATGAAAGAAGTCTTTCGTCAGCTTTCAGAGCTGATACGCAATAGCTTTTTGATTCTACTGATTCTGACAGCTACTGGTCTTGGCGTGTATCGTCTGCTGATGGTGCAGCTTGTGGCAGGCGAGGAAGAAGAAGCTCCTGTTACCTATACGACTGTGTATTCTCAGGTGATGCAGGCGACACGCGGCGAGATTGTTGACAGCAACGGCATTGCCATTGTATCCAATAAAATCGGATACAATCTGATTGTGGAAAAAGCTTATTTCCCATCTGATTGTGCTGAAGGCAATACGATATTGCTGCGTACGGTACAGATTCTTTCTGATGCAGGCTATGATTGGAATGATACCTTACCGATTACGCCGGAGCAGCCCTATGCTTTTGAGGTAAATCGCGACTCCGATGTAAAAAAGCTGAAAGCCAATCTGAATCTGAATGACTATGCCACTGCGGAAAACTGCATTGATAAGCTCATAGATGATTATGATATTTCCTCCGATTATACATCGATGGAGCAGCGGATCTTGGCCGGCATCCGTTATGAAATGCTTCTGCGAAGCTTTTCTATGTCCAATGTATATTATCTTGCCAATGACGTGGATATTGATATTGTGACCCGCATCAAAGAGATGCGTTTGATGCTGAAGGGCATCAATGTAGTGGAGGAAGCCATCCGCACCATTGAACAGGGTGATGTGCTGCCGCATGAGATCGGTTACGTTGGACCTATTTACAGCAGAGAGGAATATGATGCACTGCTGAACAATGGCCATGAGGATTATGCACTTTCGGATCTGGTTGGAAAAAGCGGTCTGGAATCAGCCTGTGAAGCTTTGCTGCGTGGTATCAACGGCAAGAAGCAGATTACAGTCACCGATGGCGAAGTGCAGTCGGTGGCCGTGACGGAGGAACCCGTTGGCGGTCATACCATTCAATTGACACTGGATAGCGGCTTTCAAAAAGATTTACAAGGAATGCTTTCGGATTTTTGTCGTTATTTACGTGCATCGGACAATGAATGCAAAAATGTCAATTGTGGTGCCATTGTGGTGCTGGATACAACAGATAATGCTGTGCTGGGTATGGCGACTGCACCAACTTATGATCTGAATCTTTTGCTGGATGACTATACGGCTGTTTCCCAGAGCGCCAATACGCCTTTGGTCAACCGTGCAACGGATGGTCTGTATCGTCCAGGTTCTACGTTTAAAACGATTACAGCTACCGCCGGGTTGAATCAAGGGCTGATCAATGGTCAGACCAGTTTTTTCTGTGCACAGGAATACCGTTATATTGATATGAAATATCACTGTACCGGTCATCATAAATATATTGACGTAACCAATGCCCTGCGGGTTTCTTGTAATTGCTTTTTCTATGAGCTTGGACTGAAGCTCGGCATTGATAAACTGACAGAATATGAAACGCTCTATGGCCTTGGAACTTCTCTGGGATTGGAATCCGGTGATAGCGGCGGATATCTTGCGACGCCTGAAACGTTCCAGCGTCTTGGGATTGATTGGTATGTAGGCGAAATTGTACAGGCTGCGATTGGACAATCGGAGGTACAGGTGACACCGCTGCAGATGGCAGTAGTCGCCAGTACCATTGCCAACGAAGGGATACGGTATCAACCGCATCTCATTGACTCTGTGTGGAACAATGCCATGACAGAGCAGGAATCCATTACCAAACCGGTGATTGCCGCAAAAATCCCCTTGCAATCTGAGGATGTGTACAATTATATCGAACAGGGCATGATCGGTGCTGCATCAACAGCGATGCCGGCTGCTTATGATTTGAATGGTCTGGGATTCTCGGTTGCCATTAAGACCGGAACACCGCAATCGCCTCGCGGCACAGACAGCTTTGTCATTGGTTATGCTCCTGCTGACAATCCCGAAATTGCGTTTTGTGCTGCCATTGAGGGCGGCAAGAATGCGAAATATCTGGTGCGCCAGATTCTTTCTCTGTATGCGGAATACTATCCGCAATCCGTAATCGGACGCAAGCTTGCGGATTAAGGAGGATTCATATGAATATTCAGATTTTTGGAAAATCCAAATGCTTTGATACCAAAAAAGCGGAACGCTTCTTCCGTGAGCGAGGAATTCGGTTTCAGTCGGTGGATTTGCCTCGTAAAGGTCTGAGCCGTCGGGAGCTGGAGAGCGTTGTTGCCGGGGTGGGGGATCTGATGCAGTTGGTGGATCCGAAGCATCCCGATGCGGCGTTGATGCAGTATCTGCTGCCTGATGCACAGCTTGAAAAATTGCTGGAAGATCCAAAGCTTCTGCGTACTCCGATTGTACGTAACGGCAGAAAAGCCACTGTGGGCGATCAGCCCGCCGTGTGGGAGGCTTGGGTCAAAGAAGGATAACAAAAGCATTCACGATAAAAACTGCCTGTTCTGAGATCAGAACAGGCAGTTTTTTGCGCTCAAATGGGAAAATGTGTTTTTGATTCTTTTTTTAAATAAAAAACACGTATATACGTATTTTCTCGAAGATGCATCGAAGAAAAACACGAAAAGTCGAATCTGTTTGAAAAAACGAGGAATCAAGAGCATTTGTGAGAAAACCATGGAAATCTTCAAAATTTGTTTTTGAGTTCGTGCTGAATGGATTTGCAAACGGATGTCGAATTATGGTAATATATTGTCATAGGGTCATCCAAGAGGCTGCCCCAAACAAGATGATACGAAAGGATTTATGTTTTATGAGAAATGCTACATTTACCGGTAATCTGCCCCGAAATGGCAAAATCAAGGTCGGGAAGCTGATTGCGATTCTTACGATTGTGTTGGCGGCGATCATTTTGCTTTGCTCATCGGCTGCCATTGTACCGTCCGGTCATACCGGTGTTGTGGTTACCTTGGGTAAGGTCAGCAATAACAGTATGAGCGAAGGATTTCATCTCAAGCTTCCCTTTGTACAGAGTGTTGTGAATATCAGCAATCAGATTCAAGTGTATGAGGTGGATGCACCTGCCGTTTCCCGAGATTTGCAGACAGTCAGCAGTACCATTGCTGTCAACTATCGTATTCAGTCTGCGGAATCTGCTCATATCTATCAGAATATCGGTATTGATTATCAGGCAGTTGTATTGATGCCTGCAGTGCAGGAGAGTGTGAAATCCGTTACCGCCCGCTATACAGCCGAGGAACTCATCACCGAGCGTAGTGCTGTAGGCGAAGAGATCAAAGAAAATCTTGCAGTAAAGGTTTCGGAATATGGCTTGCTGATCGAAAAGTTCAACATCGTAAACTTCGATTTTTCTGCCGAGTTCAATGCAGCGATTGAGCAGAAACAGGTTGCTGAGCAGAATCTGCTGAAAACCAAAACCGAACAAGAGCAGGCAATTGTCATTGCAGAAGCCGAAGCGAAAAAGAAGATTATTGCAGCCGAAGCAGAAGCAGCTGCGATTCTCGAACAGGCACAGGCACAAGCGGATGCCAATGAACTGTTGAATAATTCCTTGACTGAACTTGTGCTTCAGAACAGAATGCTCGAAAAATGGGATGGTGTTCTGCCTAAGGTCAATGGTACGGATTCCTCGTTGCTGCTGGGTCTCGATATTGATGAAGCAGCTGCCAAGCAGAATACGCAAACTCAATCCAACAATACACCCAATGACAGCGAATCTTAATTCGCAGTAACTTGATTCTTTCTTTTTTCTTTTCATTTTCATCCATACTTTCTCATTCGGCAACACCTTGCCAAGCCCTGTATCGATTGATACAGGGCTTCTTTTTGGTCTATGTTTGATGAAGCAGGCATAGGATAAGGCAGAAGAAAGTTTGCTTTTTGGAGTGTGATAAGGCTATGAATCGGATGGTTATGAAGATCATTGCAGGATTGCTTTCGCTTTCCTTGAGTACGGCAGTATGGCTGCGGTATCCAGTCAAGGCTCGGATATCGCCGCCCGCTGTATCGGCAAAGGCTTGCGTATTGATGGATGCAAAGACCGGACAGGTGTTGTATGCCAAGCAAGATCAAGAAAAGCTTCCGATGGCAAGTACTACCAAAATTATGACAACTTTGCTGACGCTGGAAAGCGGTGGCTTGGAGGATCCCTTTGTGGTGGATCCACAAGCGATTCAAGTAGAGGGATCCTCCATGGGACTGCAGGTGGGCGATGTAGTGACCAAATATGCGCTGTGTGTGGGAATGCTGCTGCCATCGGGCAACGATGCAGCCAATGCAGCTGCGGTAGCGGTAGCCGGTAATGTACCGAAGTTTCTGGAGAAAATGAATCAACGTGCTGCAGTCATCGGTATGACACGTACCTGCTTTGCCTCGCCATCGGGATTGGATGCACAAGGGCACGGTTCTTCTGCCTATGATATGGCATTGCTGACAAGAGAAGCGCTGCAAAATCCGTTGTTCCGTGAGATCTGTAAGAGCGCATCCAGACAGGTTTGCTTTGGAAATCCGCCTTATTTACGTACACTCACCAATACGAATAAGCTGCTTAAGATGGATGAAACGATCATTGGTGTCAAAACAGGCTTCACCGATGCTGCGGGACGTTGTCTGGTCAGTGCCTGTGAACGGGATGGCGGCACTCTGATTTGTGTCACACTCGATGATAAAAATGATTGGGCAGATCATCTGGCGTTGTATGATTATGGTTTTTCTGATGCGAAAGCCTATACAATACCACTGCCGACGCAACTATCGCTTCCGATTGAAGGGGGAACTGTGGCTTCTGTGAGTGTATATGCCAGAGAGCCGCTGATTTTGACTGCGTGGCATGGGATTCCGGCTGATGTACAGACCACCTGTTTGCTGCCGCCCTTTCTGACAGCACCATTGGAAAAAGGTGAGCCTGTGGGCGTTCTCCTTTATACCACAGAGCAGGGATTGGAAATCGCAAGACTGCCCTTATATACTGCCGAACCGATTGCCTCAATGGAGCCTGCCAAAGAGACTCGCTTTTGGGTACGCATTCTGGATTGGATATATGGTGCTGCATGAGATTCGATTTTTCTGAAAAAATCACTTGCAATCATATGGGAAATATAGTATAATAAAAAAAGATGCCGACATATAGGCGGCAAACAGAAAGGATGATGAATCTATGGATGAAATGATTCGCAAACAACTGCAAATCAAGTCGTGCCGAGTACGCATGGGCATCATTGAAGGTGTCTATCACGCAAAATCCGGTCATCCGGGCGGCTCTCTCTCAATTGCCGACCTGCTGACCTATCTTTATTCTGTTATGTATGTCAATCCGAAGAATCCGGATATGCCTGATCGGGATCGATTGGTGCTCTCCAAGGGTCATACTGCACCGGCATTGTATTCTGTGCTGGCAGAAAATGGCTTCTTCTCTAAAGAAGAATTGAAATCGCTGCGTCATATTGGTGCATTGCTGCAGGGACATCCTTGCATTCATATTCCCGGTATTGATATGAGCTCCGGTTCCTTGGGACAAGGTATTTCTGCGGCTTGAGGTATGGCGCTTTCCGCTAAGCATCGCAATGAGAATTATCATGTATATACGATTCTCGGTGATGGCGAGCTGCAGGAGGGTCAGGTTTGGGAGGCAGCTATGTTTGCTGCTCATTATGGTCTGGATAATCTGACTGCAATCGTTGATAACAATGGCTTGCAGATTGACGGCAAAATTACTGAGGTTTGTTCTCCGGAACCGATTACTGATAAATTCGCTGCCTTCGGCTGGCATGTCATTACCATGAATGCCCATGATTTTGATGATATTGAGCGTGCATTCCGTGAGGCTGAGCGCATTACCGGACAGCCTGTTGCCATTATTCAGCGCAGCACGAAGGGTAAGGGCGTATCCTTCATGGAAAACCAGGTTGGCTGGCATGGCACTGCCCCCAATCAGGAGCAGTATGAGCAGGCAATGGCGGAGCTGACCGCTGAGCTGAAGAGATTGGAGGCACTGGTATGAGTGATGTAATCAAAAAGGCAACGCGTGAAAGCTACGGCGAAGCACTGGTAGCTTTGGGCGAGAAATATGAAAATCTGGTTGTACTGGATGCTGATCTGGCTGCTGCAACGAAAACCGGTATGTTCCGCAAGGCATTCCCCGATCGTTTTTATGATTGCGGTATTGCCGAAGCCAACATGATGGGAGTTGCTGCAGGTCTGGCTGCAACCGGTATGATTCCGTTTGCTTCTTCCTTTGCAATGTTTGCTGCCGGACGTGCTTTTGAGATCGTGCGAAACAGTATTGGTTATCCGCATTTGAACGTTAAGATTGGTGCAACACATGCCGGTATTTCTGTTGGCGAGGACGGCGCAACCCATCAGTGCTGTGAGGATATTGCTCTGATGCGCACCATTCCCGGCATGGTGATTCTGAATCCTGCCGATGATGTGGAGGCAAAGGCAGCGGTTGAGGCTGCTATTCAGTATCAAGGTCCGGTTTATTGTCGTTTTGGTCGTCTGGCTGTGCCGATCATTAACGATCCTGAGACCTATCAGTTTGAGATTGGCAAGGGCATTGCCTTGCGTGAGGGTACAGATCTGACTTTGGTTGCAACCGGTCTGATGGTGAACGAAGCATTGCAGGCTGCTGAAGTTTTGGCTGCCGAGGGCATCTCTGCAAGAGTGTTGAATATTCATACCATCAAGCCGCTGGATACTGAGCTGATCGCTGCTGCTGCTCGTGAGACAGGCTGTCTGATTACTTGTGAGGAGCATAGTATCATAGGCGGTCTTGGTTCGGCTGTTGCTGAATGCGTAGCTGAGAGCTGTCCTGTGCCGGTGTATCGTGTGGGTGTCAAGGATACCTATGGTTATTCCGGTCCTGCAGTTGCATTGCTGAAGGAATTTGGTCTGTGCGCTGAGAATATTGCTGCAGTAGCAAAGGATGCTTTTTCCAAGAAGAATCGTTGAATCATGATTGATTGAATATCAAAGAGCCGATGTGATCGCTTAACGAACACATCGGCTCTTTTGTGATTGAAAGACGTGAATGCTTAGGGGGATTCCTCACTGAGTGTTGCGGTGATATTGACCTTTGTAATGCCGCTGACCCAGACACCTTTGCTTTGCTTTGGCAAAGTGAAAGTAACAGCGTGAGAAAACGTACCTTCCTCAGAAACCACTGCATTATACAGGTTGACGGTTGCGGTAATATCATCTGTTGTGATGCTTGCAATTTCTTCTGCAGTACCAATCAGTGTAATTTGGAATCTGCCTTTCTGGATATCATAATCATAACTGGGTGTACCGTTCATAATGTCAATATTGGCAGTATTGATCCAGCGAGTGCCTGCTACCAGATTGGATTCATCCATTGTGACATAAACCGTTTGCAGATTGGAGCGATCGGTATATTCTGTGGGCAATACCACCGGCACCTCAATGGGAGTTCCGCCCAGATTCAATGAGGACAGTGGAATGGTGCCGAGACTCCAGGATTCCAGCTTGGATAACGCTGCTTTTTCATCAGCGCTATCGGTTTCAATGACAATGGAAAGCAGATCATCACCGAAGCCCGGCAGCATATAAGCACGGTCGGTATTCAAGCGCAGACGCTGCAATACCAGTGTTTCATCGAATCCGGCAGGCACACCGGAAAGATTGATGGTAACCGGCAGGGTGTGGGTGTAGAATACGGGAATCTTCACAACAAAGCTCGTTGCCTGCACTTGGAAGGCTGCATCGGTGATGATATTGCCATCCGCGTCAATCAGATCATATTCTTTGCAATTGGTGAAGCTTCTGGTTTCATACAGCTTTACAGCATCGGTTACGGTGACTCTGACATGGTGGATTCTTGACAATGCTGAGGTGGGTCCATAGATCGTGACAGACGATGGATCACACAGAATTGCATCCCGGTCCACCACAACGGTTTCATCGGAAACAGTGACATCCGGATACAGTACCTCACTGACCGGAAAACTGCTGCTCTGATAGCGATCCATTTTGACATCAATGCTATCCGTGGAAAGCGTACAGTTGGTTAGAATGGTTCCGTTTTTTGTTTTCACACGGATGGGTCGCTTCTGCGTACCGACAGTATCTGTGACATTGGTATCGAAGTCTACATATGCGATGATATCATCCTTCGTCAAACCACCGATTGCAGTTCTGGCACCGGAGATCTCCACATTCACGGTGAGGCTTTCGCTTTGGGGCGAAAGGACACTGAGTCCATATCCGGCAGCTGCGGAATCCTTGACATCCACAACCACCGGCACATTATAGATTTGTACAGAATACGAGGGATACACTGTTACGGCGATATAAAACCAGATGAACAGTGCTGCTATGGCCGCGAAGATCAGCAGTTTGCCGTTTTCTTTTGAGGGACGCAGAAATACACGTGATAATGCTTTCATGAATGGAGGACGGCTCATGATTCCACCTCCTTATTGGATGGCGCTGTGCTTTCTGCAGCAGATTTTTTATTGGAACTCTCTTCGCTTTTGAAGCGGAAGAAGGGGAGCTTTCCTGTTTTATTGCGCCAATGATCATCCTCAATGGGGATCAAAGCATTGCGCAAAAGCTGCTCTAAGGAATCGGCAGTATAATTCCGGGTCAGCACACCATTTTCCGCAACTGAGATCTGACCGGTTTCTTCCGAAACGACGATCACAATTGCATCCGAATTCTCACTCATACCAATTGCAGCACGATGTCTGGTGCCCAATGCCTTATCAATGAATTCATCCTTTTGCGGTCTGGGTAAGAAACAAGCGGCTGCCAGTATCATACCGCTCCGCATGATGACAGCGCCATCATGCAGCGGTGTTTTCGGATAGAAAATATTGCCAAAGAGCTGAGGACTGGGCTTGGCATTGAGAATGGTTCCGCTGGAAAGCTGTTCTCCCAGCTTTGTGCTGCGCTCAATGACGATCAAAGCACCGGTATTGGTTTCCGAAAGCGCTGTGACCGATTCGCAGATAATAGGAATGGCGTAATTCCAGTTGGCTTCTGCACGATCTTCCGAGAATAAATTCACACGAAAAGCATTGCGGCCGAATTTTTCCAGCGCGCGCCGCAGCTCCGGTTGGAACAATATGATAATCGCCAGCAAGCCCACGCTTAATGTCTTTTCGGTAATGAAGCTAATGGATTTCAAGCCGACAGCATCGCTGACAAGATAGGCAATGCCCAGCACCATTACGCCCTTCATTAACTGATCGGCACGTGTTTCGCGGATCAGCTTCAGGACGGCATACATCAGATAACTCAGAAGCAGAATATCAATGATATCAATGATGCCGATTGACAACAGCACATTGGAAATGGCATGAAACATATTACGGAAAAAATCAATCATAGTTCTGCTCCTTTCATTTTGAAATCAGCGATTTCTATTTCTATTTCGCCATCTAATAGTATAACATATTCTTTTCGAAATTTCAACTGATTTTTGCAATTTGCGGATATTTTTCCTGTAGATCATGAAAAGAACACAGGATTGCAGATTCTTTGGGAAGATCTTTGTAATTTGCAGAAATCCTCTTGACTTTGGTGCTTTTTAGTGTTAAAATAATAAAGATGAAACAGATCATTAGTTTATTCTGAAAGGAATCTGAAACCCATGCCAATTACAGAAATCTTAGAACGCAATGCCGCTCTATATGGCAATGATATCTGCCTTGTGGAGTTGAATCCTTCTATTCTTGAGCCAAGACGTGTGACATGGAAAGAATATGAGCTGATTGAACCGAGACGCCCCAATGTATATCGTCGTGAGATTACTTGGAAGGTGTTTAATGAAAAAGCCAATCGTTTTGCACAGTTTTTGTTATCCCGCGGTGTGAAAAAGGGAGACAAAGTCGGTATTCTGCTGATGAACTGCCTGGAATGGCTGCCCATTTATTTTGGTATTCTGAAGATTGGAGCACTTGCTGTGCCGTTGAATTTTCGATATGCAGCCAGTGAGATTGAATATTGTGTCAATCTTGCTGAGGTCAGCGTGTTGGTATTCGGTCCGGAATTTATTGGTCGTGTAGAGACTCTGGTGGATAGTTTGGGCAATGATCGTCTGCTGTTGTATGTGGGACAAAATTGTCCCGGTTTTGCAGAGAGCTATGATGCTTTGACATCCAATTTCCCCAGCAATTCGCCATCGGTATTTCTGAGTGATGCCGATGATGCGGCGATTTATTTTTCCTCCGGTACCACAGGTTTCCCGAAGGCAATTTTACATAATCATGAGAGTCTGCTGCACGCTTGTGCTGTAGAGCAGGCACATCATAGTCAAACCCGTGATGATGTCTTCCTTTGTATTCCGCCGTTGTATCATACCGGAGCCAAAATGCATTGGTTTGGCAGCTTTTTGGTAGGCGGTAAAGCAGTGCTGCTCAATGGTGTATCTCCCAGAGTGATTCTGGATGCAGTTTCCAATGAACATTGTTCGATTGTATGGCTGTTGGTGCCGTGGGCACAAGATATTCTGGATGCCATTGAGAGCGGACAGGTATCTCTTGCGGATTATGATCTTTCCAAGTGGCGGTTAATGCATATTGGTGCACAGCCGGTTCCGCCCAGTCTGATTACGCGCTGGAAGCAATATTTTCCGCATCATCAATATGATACCAATTATGGCTTGAGTGAATCCATCGGACCCGGTGCACTGCATCTTGGCGTAGAGAATGTGCATAAGGTGGGTGCGATCGGCAAGGCAGGCTATGGCTGGGAATCCAAGATTGTCGATGAAAACGGTGAGCTGGTTGCACGCGGCGATGTTGGTGAGCTTTGCGTCAAGGGTCCGGGCGTAATGACCTGTTATTATCGAGATCCTTCTGCAACTGAGCAGGTCTTGCGGGATGGCTGGCTCTTTACCGGCGATATGGCGATGGAAGATGAGGATGGTTTTGTCTATCTGGTGGATCGTAAGAAGGATGTGATTATCACCGGTGGTGAAAACCTGTATCCTGTACAAATTGAAGACTTCATCCGCAAGCATCCTGCAGTAAAGGATGTGGCGGTGATCGGACTTGCCGATAAGCGTCTGGGTGAAATTGCAGCAGCGATTATTTCTGCCAAGGACGGCTGTACAATTACTGAGGAAGAAATGCAGCATTTTTGTGAGGAGCTGCCGCGTTATAAGCGTCCTCGTCGTTATATTTTTGCTGAGGTACCTCGGAATCCTACCGGAAAAATCGAGAAGCCTCGTTTGCGTAAGATGTATGGTGCAGATAGTTTGGTTGCGGCGCAGAACAAGGGTTGAATTTTGATTGCATAGGTGAACCCCCATCCGAATACAGTGTTGTATTGGGATGGGGGTTTCTTGCAGTAAAACAACCGCCTCTGTGATGCAGAGGCGGTTGTGCTGTGTGATTCGCAAGATTGTTTATTCTGCAGGAGTCGTTGCATCAGCACCGCCATCGGTATTGTTGTCGGCAGCAAGATTGGCTTCTGCATCATAGATAATTGGCATCGAGTTGCCATCCTTGTCATAGAAGGTGACATTGTCAATATAGAAATCAACCTGATTCTTCTGTGCCCAACGCATGATTACCAGAGTTGCTTCTGCATAGTTATCGGCATAGCCGTTCATAGCCAGCAGCTTCGGAACATCGGTTTCAACACGCCAGGAATGCTCGGCATTCTCCCAATCATCCAGAGCGAATTCAACGTGGTTTGCCCAAGTATTCTGAATCAAATTGCCTTCTGCATCTGTACCTTTTTCAGCAGCGATATTACCGGCCAGAGCGCCCAAGAAGTTGCCTACAACAAGCGACTCGGTACCGTCTGCATTCTTCCAGACATCCTTTGCGACACAGGTGAAATCCACGCTGATATGGCCGATCTTGCCGGTGTTTTCAACGCCGATGAGCTCAGCAATATTGAATACGAGTTTCGGAATCTTATATTCGCCCTTTTCCTCATTGTAGCCAGTGACTTCAACCAGAACCTTCTTGTCGCCGTCAACATCCACGATGGACAGTTTGCATTCAGCCTCATCGTCCTCGAAGTTTTTGCCGCCCATACAGTGCAGCGTGTAGAGAGAAGCGGTATCGAAAGTGATTGCATTCTTATCAGGAGTAAAGTCCTGCGGCGGTTCAGTCGTGGCAGTCGTAGTAGTGGTGGTGGTTGCCTTGGTTGTGGAAGTGGTTGTTGTGGTAGTGACTTCGGAAGAAGACTCACTATTGTCGCAGCCTGTCATAGCACCCATAATGCACAAGGCGGAGAGCAGTGCAAATGTTTTCTTTATCTTCATGATGTTACCTCCAAAAACAATTCAAAAAGAATGCCCTCTGCGAAAAACGAGAGGGCATATCTTGTCAAAATATCGGTCTCGATGAAAGGGCGATTAGTCCTTCTTGCGAGCAACGTATGCAGCTGCGCCGGCTACTGCCAGACCTGCAACTGCCAGAGCAATGCCGGCATCACCGGTTTGCGTGCCGTTGGAGTTGGTGGTAGTATTGGTGGAGTCGTTGTCACCAGCAGGAGCGTCAGTAGTAGGTGCTGCCTGCAGTGCATTACCGTTCTGGTCAAGCAGGGTAACGCTGTTGATGGTGATATCAACACCCCAGCCGTCCCACTGAGCGATAACAACCTGTGCATACTCATCGTCTGCTGCGAAAATAGGAGCATCCTCAAGTCTGCGAACGGTGAGGTTGTCAGCTGTAAAGGTAAGAGGCTTATTGGAGCCAGCATCGCCCCACTCAACCTGGTCCCAATTGATAGAGCTGGAATTCCATACAAAACCGCCACCGGCACCGACAGCCTCATCGAATCCGGTGAAGGTGAACTCTGCACCGTAAACATCGGTCACAGCACAGCCGGCCGGCAGGTTTGCGAGAACGTCATAGGCATACTTACCGTCGTCGGTGTTGGGGTTAGTGATCGCTGCGGAAGCGGAAATAGCCATTGCGGAAACAGCAATTGCGCATGCGGAAACGCTAGCCAATAAATTTCTCAGTTTCATGGTAATCATTCCTCCATACACGTGCCTATAAAAAACGGCACTAATTTCATAGAATCATTATACCATTAATTTCAACAAAAAGCTATTCACAAACTGACCAAAGATAGACAAATTACATTGTGCACTTTCACACAAACCAAACAAAAAATAACTATATTCTACTTGATATTCATGATTTCTCGGCGTTTTTTTGTAGAATTTGCAACACTTCCTTCATCAGTGCAACAGCAGTTTCACCGGTTTTCAGACGCACGGCGATGAAATATGGAATTTCACGGTCATTGAAAGCGATACGGTCATAATAGGTACGCATCATGGCCGAAAGCTGCTGTGGAGTAGGGGATGAAAGATAGAAGAACAATGCCCCTCGCTTCTGGGAGATTTCCTTGATGCCAAGCTGTCCCGCAGTATTTCGGAGCAATGCTGCATCCAGCAAGCCCATCAACGATTTGGGGGGTTCTCCGAAACGATCGATCAGCTCATCCACCATATCCATTTTATCGGCTTCTGATTGAATCAATGCAACACGGCGATAGATTTCCAGCCGTGATGTCATGCTTTCGATATACTTTTCGGGGATATGGGCTTCCATCTGAATATCAATAGAGCAAACAGGAGGTGTAGGCGGTGCTTCCCCCTTTTCCTCTGCGATTGCCTCATTGAGCATCCTCAGATACATTTCATACCCTACCTGTTCCATTTGTCCGTGCTGCTGACCGCCTAAGATACTGCCGGCACCTCGCAGTTCCAGATCCCGCATAGCGATACGGAAGCCGCTGCCGAATTGGGTGAATTCCCGAATGGCATCCAGACGTTTTTCAGCAGTTTCGTTGAGGCTTTTATTCTTTTCATAGGTGAAATAGGCATAGGCACGTCGATTGCTTCTGCCGACTCTGCCGCGGAGCTGGTAGAGCTGGGACAAGCCGAAGCGATCGGCGTTTTCGAGAATCAGCGTGTTGGCATTGGGGACATCCACACCGGTTTCGATGATTGTGGTGCAAACAAGGATATCAAGTTCATGCTCTACCAATTGCCGCCAGATTTCACTGATCTCCTGTTCACTCATTTTTCCGTGCGCATAGCCGATTCTGGCATCGGGAATCATCTCTTGCAGCTTGGCGGCACAGCGCTGGATGCTTTCCACACGATTGTGGAGATAATAGACTTGCCCTCCTCGTTTGAGCTCCCGATGAATGGCTTGTGCAATAATACCTTCAGTATATTCCAGCACATAGCTTTGTACGGGATAACGATCCTGTGGTGGATCTTCCAGAACGCTCATATCGCGGATTCCCGAAAGTGCCATATTCAATGTGCGGGGGATTGGCGTTGCGGAAAGCGTAAGAATGTCGATGCCATGGAAGGCTTCCTTAAAGCGTTCCTTGTGCGCAACGCCGAAGCGCTGTTCCTCATCAATAATCGCAAGACCGGCGGCGCAGAACTTCACATCCTTCTGCACCAGACGATGTGTGCCGATGATAATATCTATCTGACCGCTTGCAAGTTTTTTTAGGATTTCGTTTTGTTGTTTTTTGGTGCGGAACCGAGAAAGCAGCTCAATCGTCAGTGGTATCGACTCAAAGCGGCGCAATGCAGTGGTATAATGCTGATATGCGAGGACTGTGGTAGGTGCTAAGATCGCACACTGTTTACCGGAAAGCACACATTTCAGCGCTGCACGGAATGCGACTTCTGTTTTACCAAAGCCTACATCACCGCAAAGCAAACGATCCATAGGCCGATCCCGTTCCATATCCGCTTTGATTTCAGCAATGCTTCGGAGTTGATCCTCTGTTTCCACATAAGGGAAGCGTTCTTCAAAATCATGCTGAATGGTATCATCGGGCTCAAAGGAAAATCCTTTGGCCTGTTCTCTTGCGGCATACAGCTTAATGAGCTGGGCAGCCATATCCTTGACTGCTTTTTTCACATTGCTTCGTGTTTTTTGCCATTCCTGCGTACTTAGCTTATTGAGCTTTACGGTATTGTCATCCTTGCCGCCGATATAACGGGAGACCAGATCCAATTGCGTAACGGGAACATACAGACTGTCTGTTCCTGCATACTGAATGGCGATATAATCTTTGGTGATGCCTTCCATTTCCAGCTTATGGATGCCGATAAAGCGGCCGATGCCGTGGCTGGCATGGACTACAAGATCACCCTCAGCGATTTCGGAAAGTGCACGGATTTCCTGTCCTTTCTTGAATCGGCGTTTTCGTAGCACGGTATTTTGTGTTTTGGTTTGTGCAATGCAAGCGACTCTTGCCATAGGGTAGGTGAAGCCTCCGGATAATCCGCTGGCACAAAGCAAAACAACGCCCGGCTGCGGCAGAGACTCAGGATCAGCAATGGCACAGCGGATGCCGCTGTTTTGCAGATCCTCCTGCAGGATGGGCAAGGTTTTTTCGGTGCCTCCACATACCATAACAGCATAGTCTTGCTTGCAAAGCTCGTTGAGATCCTCAGTGAGCATACGGGTACTGCCGCCCCAAGGTGCATTCTGCAAGGTTTCCTCAGAGAGCAGCTTGCGATAGGAAAACAGATTGGAGCCGCCGAAAAAGGTGTTCATACAAATCAGACTTGTATCCTCTGCCTTGGCGCAGAATGCAGAGGGATCCAGACAGCAGTCTGCAAGCTGACGGCAAAGGGTACCATCCTCCAGCAGCAGCTTGGTATCTTCTTGTATCCGAGCGTGTACACCGCGCATGGTATCGACGACTGAAGGCGCATCGCATAATACCGTGATGGCATTGCAGTACGAAAATAGGGTTGCCGGCGCATCATAGAGCAAAGGGAAATATTTATCAATATGTGCAATACGGATTCCGCTGCACAGCTTGTCGTAATCAGCGAGCAAATGCTCTTTGACAAGAGAACTGCGGTTTCCTCTGACGGTTTTGCTCAGTGCCAAGATTTTATCAGCAAGAGGCTGAAGATCTCCCAGAGATTCCACGGCAGGTGCAATGGAGATTGCTTCCAACGGATCGGTTCTGCGTTGGCTTTCCGGCTCAAACAGAGAAATACTATCCACTGCATCTCCCCAGAACTCAATTCGCACCGGCAGCTCGGATTGCACCGGATAAATATCGAAAATATCGCCCCTTACAGAAAACTGGCAAGGTGCATCAATTTGATCACAGCGTGCATAGCCCATATCTGTGAGCTTTGTAATCAGATCTGAATGAGAATACTCTTCATCCTGTCGGACAGTGAAGGTATATTGTTTTAGGATTTCGGGCGGCAGTGTATATTGCAGTGCAGCTTCGGCAGAAGCAACCAGAACGCTGCAATCGCCGCATTGCAGCGCTGTGAGAGCTGCAATACGAAGCTGTTCATATTCACGGGAGATACCGGTCATCTCCACAAAATTCAGTTCCTTGGCAGGATAGGGTTTTGCCACAGCTCTGCCTGCCATAAAATTGATGTCTTCGCACAGAAGTCTTGCCTGTGCTTCATCCGATACAACGGCCAAAACGGGCGCATCCTGCGAAAGTGTCAGCAGAATCTGCGCCCTGTGAATATGTGCGGTACCTGACATGGCAACCGGTGTAATATGCTTTTGCAGGCATCGCTGCAGCTCCTGCACTGAGGGCAGCGATGCACAGACTTCAGTAAAAAAACGCATGGATCTCCTCTTGTCTTTCTTTTGAGAAAAAAGCGTGCTTATTGGGTATCGCCGGTGGGCGGATTGCCGTTATAACGGCTCATGGCAAGATCAATGTTCCCTTTGAGAATCAACGGAATTGCCTTGTTCACCCGTTCGGCGGCTTCAGCAAGAGTATTTCGTTCGGATTCAGTGAATGCAGAAAGCACCCAATCAGCCAGCGGATAGTCGGGATGCGGTTTTTTTCCGATGCCGATTCGGATGCGAGGGAAGGTATCGGCACCTGAAAGATAAATGATATTTTTCATGCCGTTATGCCCGCCGTCGCTGCCTTTTTTGCGAATGCGAAGACCGCCCACAGGGAGTGTAATGTCATCATATAAAACCAGTGTATGCGCAGGATCAATGTGATAATACTGCATCGCCTCCTGCACCGATTGTCCGCTGAGATTCATGAAGGTTTCAGGCTTCATGAGCAGACAGCGGATGCCTTCCCATTGTGCATTCGCACAATGGGCGCGAAATTGATGCTTTTGCCATTGCGCACCGCAATGCCGTGCAAAGGCATCAATGGTCAAAAATCCGGCATTATGACGTGTGTTTTCATATTGATTGCCGGGATTTCCCAGCCCTACAATCAGCCATTGGGGAGGCCCTGTGGGTGTGGGCTGCTGAGATTCAATCTGTTTGAATAAATCAAAAATACTCATTCGTTTTCGTTCGTTTCCTTCTTGCTGCGATTTGCAAATTTTTTGAGTGTATAGCCTTCCTTGACATGCAGCACACCGCGATCAATGGCGAGAGCATAATCGGGGATATCGGTCGTAACGGTAGTGCCGGCTGCGGTATAGGCGTGATGACCCAGTGCAATGGGAGCGATCAGATTGGTGTTGCATCCTACAAAAGCGTGATCACCAATGACACAGCGGGATTTTTTAATACCGTCGAAGTTGACTGTTACGCAGCCGCAGCCGATATTGACATGTTTGCCGATATCGCTGTCACCAAGATAGGCAAGATGCGCAATGGCAGTATGCTCGCCCACAGTGGTATTTTTGATTTCCACAAAGTCGCCGATTTGTGCGCCGGAGCAGATATGGCTGTTGGGACGGATATGCACAAAGGGTCCTATTTTGACATTGCCATCAATTTCCGACTGATAAGCCTGCACGGTATTCAGTGTTACATTGTTTCCGATGATGGTATCCTCAATGACGCAGTTTGGACCGATCACGCAGTTTTCACCGATTACGGTATTGCCGCGCAGAATGGTGTTAGGCAGAATTTCAGTGCCGGCACCGATTTGTACACTGCGTTCAATAATGATACCATCGGTACAAGTAAAGCCAACTCCGTTTGCCATATGCTGTTGTAGCACAGCATTTCGTGCAGCGGTATTCAATGTCAGCAGACCCTTGCGGTCGTTGGCACCCAGTACCACATCAGGATTATGAGAACAATAGGCACCTGCTCGCAGTCCCTCATGCAATGCAATTGCAATGGTATCGGTCAGATAATATTCGTGCTGTGCATTCTCGCAGGTAAGCTTGCTGAGCAGAGTCAGCAGATCAGCGGTTCGGAACCAATAACAGCCGGAATTGATTTCAGTAATCTGACGCTGTGCATCAGTAGCATCCTTTTCTTCAACAATGCCCGCAATTCCGCTATCGGTTCGCAGAATTCTGCCATAACCGAAGGGGTGTTCCACATTAGCGGTAATCACGGTAACGGCATTGCCTTCCTGTTCGTGTCTTACCAAGGAATCGGCAATGGTTTCGCTGTCAATAAAAGGAGCATCGCCGCAGAGCACCAATGTGCTGCCATCGGTATCCTCCTGCAGGAACGGAATGGTCTGCTGTACTGCGTGTCCTGTGCCCAGACGCTCTGCTTGCAGAGCAGTGCGGCAGCGGTCACCGAGATAATCCTCGATTTGTTTGGCTTCATATCCGGTTACGACACAGATACGGGAAAGATCAGCGTTTTCGCAAGCTTTGAGCACCCATTCCAGCATAGGCTCACCCAATACCTTGAACATCGGCTTCGGAATGGGCGCTTTCATGCGCTTGCCCTGTCCGCCGGCCAGTATAACAGCTTGATTCATAAAACTCATCCTTTCGGTGATATAATACAATCCAATCATAGATAGGATATTGACATCATAGGGATACTCTTTTTATTATAACAAATTCCGTTTTGAAAATCAAGAGGAATTTTGACGCACTTGCAAGTCTTTGAAAAATATGGTATACTATATTGTTGTATGAGATATGCTTGACTGCTGCAATTGCATATGGCCGCCGCAGCTTCCTGCAGAACAGAAATAGCAAATTGAGGTGAAAATAGTATGATCATGGATCTACATACCCACACACATCACTCGCCCGATGCACAGGATACAGTTGCAGAGCGTGTGGAAAAGGCAAATACACTGGGACTTCGTATTATGGCAATCACCGATCACTGTGAATTGAATCATTACTATCCTGCTGAGTATTACGGTGAGACACCCAGCGCCAGAGTCATGCACAATGGCAGACAGACGTTTGAGGGCTCGGTGGAAGAAACCCTTGCCATGCAATCTCGGTGCGGTGATCTGCTGCTGCTTTGCGGTACAGAGCTGGGACAAATTCCGCAGGAGCCGATGATTGCCAAGACGCTGTATGAAGATCCGCGCATTGATTTTGCCATTGGTTCGATTCATGAGCTGCCCGGCATGGAGGACTTTTATTTTCTGGATTATCCTTCGCTCTGTATTCGGGATCTGATAACGCAGTATTTCGATGAAGTGCTGCGCGTGGCGCAATCGGATTTTTATGATGTTCTGGCACATCTGACCTATGGTCTGCGGTATCTGCCTGATCGTGCCGGCTATGATTTGACGCCGCATCTGCCTGTTATTGAGGAAATCTTCCGTGCTGTGATTGCAAAGGATAAGGCACTGGAATTCAATGGATCGGGACTGAAGGCAGAGCTGCAATATACCGATCCGGATCTCTTTTTGCTCCGAAAATATCGTGAGCTGGGCGGCAAGCGGATCACGCTCAGTACCGATACCCATGCCAAGGAATATCTTGCCTATCGTATGAATGATCTGGAGCAGCTTGCAAGAGAGCTGGGCTTTACCCATGTCACGTATTATCAGAAGCATAAGCCTGTTGAAATTCCATTGTAAAGAAGCATACAGAAAATGCAAACGACCTGAGTCAATGCTCAGGTCGTTTTTTGTATCGGTTGTTATGGCAGCGGGTAGTCCCATAAGCAGGGGAGATCGGATAGTGCAAGGGTATATTCGCTTTGATATACCTTTTTCCACATGGAAAATTCGGTATATTGTTCAGAAGCACGATAATGCTTGTGGATGAAATCACCGCTCCAAGTGCAGAACCAACTCCACATGGCATGATCCCTTACCAGCAGATCCGGATCGGGCATACAGCCATTTTCCGTTAGAGCAATCAGCTTGTTTTCATTGCTCCATGTGGCCAATTCCGAGAAGGTGCTGCTCTGAGAAGCATAGGTATGCTCTGGCGGATAGAGATCCATACCAATGATATCAACGGTATCGTCACCGGGATACCATGCCTTATCCTGTCCGTTCCATACCCAGATCAGATTATTTAGACCATGCTTGTTGGTGAATGCATCATAGATCTGATTCCATAACCAGAGATAGGATTCGGATTTGCAGCTGCCCCACCAAAACCAGCCGCCCGATGCCTCATGAAGCGGCCGCCATAGAATAGGAACATCAGCCTCTTGCAAAGGCTTCATGGCTTCGGCCACTGCATCAATATCCGAAAGCAGCAATTCTCTTCCGACAGCATCGGTACCATCTGCAATGGCATCCAGATTCAATGTACAATGCTCGGTATAAAACCCAGAATACCATGGGTGTTCAGCGGTATTGATGAGATATGGCTTTGGCGCATTCCAGTGCCAGCACATGGTGACGATGCCGCCTTGATTGCAATAGAAATCAATGGCATAGTCCACTGCCTTTCCGGTGCTGCCAAACGCAACACGAGAGGGCGAATAGTCAATCATATCCAAACCCAGCATGGCAGGATATTCACCGGTCTGATCGTGAATCATCGTCATTTCGGTACCGAATTTGCCGCTATCACAATATTGTCCTGTGATAGTGTATTTTCCATAGCAATCCAACAGAAATTGATACAGACGCTTTGTATGATTCGATGCATTGGGGTTGGAAAGTGTGGCAGTGACTTGATAGACATCGGCGGAGATAGGATCTCCCGGAGTGACTGTCAGTTGATCCACGAAATAATACCCCCATTCGGTACCAGCGGCGATTTCATTGATCCCTGTTTCCAGATATACACCGGCAACAGTGCTTTTTGAAAAACTGGTTCCCATTTCGGTTACAATGGTGCCGACGGATACACCGTTGACAATGGCAGGATTTTGTTTGGCAGTTTCCGCAAAGCCTGCACAAGTTTGAAAGCTCAGATCATACACGCCGGAAACCGGTATTTCCACTTCGAATATGATTTGGTCCTCGGGCGTTTGAAAATTGCCCACATAGCTTTGACCGGAATAGCCGGGGAATGCTACATCCATAACGGCAACTTGTCCTGCACATGTTGCATCTTCGGCTTCGCCGCACCAGAAAAAATCATCCGGGACTGCTTCGGGTACCTTCATAGATTGGTTGAGATCTAAGGCTGTATTGAATTCCTTACGTGCTGTAACATCCTGAAAGCTTGTGATATCATAGGCATTCTTTTCCTGTTTGCTGCAGGCAGCCATAGAAATCAACATACAGCATGAGGCAAGACAAACAGCAGAAAATCGTTTTGTCAGCATAATCATAATCGCTCCTTTTTATGAGTGACCATCAGCGAGGCTTTTTATGACGATAGCTTGCAAAATCAAATTTTACGAGTGTATGGATCAGCTCCAGAACATCGGTGGTATCAAGGATCACAGACGATACGGTATTTTCATCCAGCTGCAAAAGGAAGTCAGCGGGGTAGCGTGCTTCAATGTAATAGCGGTTGATGGCGACGGAAGCCTGCATCCATTTGCGAAAGCTTTCGTCCTCCTGAATTGCTTGCTTACAAAGCCATGGCAGGTTGTGGCCGTCATAAAGACGATGGCGTTTCCAGAGCAGATAGCCTTTGAGTCCTTTTTCAATACACTGCTGGCAATGGAATGCAACTCCATTATAACAGGCTGGATCCTCCATCAGCAGTTTAGCAGCACGCAGATCAATGGTGGCATAATAGAGCCAATCGAAATAGCGGCGGCTGTCGGAAGTACGATAACCTCTAGCCATACAGCACACTTCCTGTCTGCTTGATGGACCAGGCGAATGTACGGGGATCTTCCGTAAGTGTATCCCATTCCGATTGTTTATACAGCACCAGATCATAGGGATAGTTGCAATCCACAGCAGTATAGAGAAAGCATTCCAGCTCAGAGATACTGCTGGTATCATCCGAAACAACCAATGCCAGCTTGAAGCTGATCAGTTTTTTTGTGCTGTGATTGGTTTTCTGACTGATCAGATAAATCATCAGCGGTTTGCCAAGTGCAGCAATGGCATCGGCAGTGTGTTGAATCTCCGGATATTCCATATAAAAGCGCCTCCTTTGACTTATAGAATACAGCTTGCGTGGCGGGTGACATGGCAGCCAACATTCACGGAAACAGGCAATCCGGCAATATGCGTGGCACTTTCTTCAATATTGACGGCCAATGCAGTGACGGTGCCGCCAAAGCCCTGCGGTCCGATGCCCAGTTGATTGATGGCATCGAGCATTTTTTGTTCCAGTTCTGCATAAAGCGGTTTTGCATTGCGCTTTGCTACATCACGGCAGAGCGCTTTTTTGGCAAGATATGCGCATTGTTCAAAGTCGCCGCCGATGCCTACGCCTACAACAATGGGCGGGCAAGGATTGCTGCCTGCTTTTTGAATGGTATCGGTGACAAATGCGATGATATCGTCACAGGAAGCAGCCGGTGTCAGCATTTTCAGTGCACTCATATTTTCACTGCCGAAGCCTTTCGGACAGACATCAATTTCGATTTGATCTCCCGGTACAATATCCAGATGCAAAACAGCCGGCGTATTGTTGGCGGTATTCACACGCTCCAGCGGATCGGCAACCACTGAGCAGCGCAGATAGCCATCGAGATAGCCGGCAGCAACACCTTTGTTGACGGCATCCCGCAGAGCGCCGCCGATGAGATGCACCTCCTGACCGATGCGCATGAAAATGACTGCCATACCGGTATCCTGACAAATGGGCAGACCGGTTTCCCGTGCAGCGTCCAGATTGGCGCACAGATCGTCGAAAACACTTTGTCCGGCAGGTGATTGCTCTTTGGCTTTTCCGCAGCGGATGCAGTGCTCCAGCGATTGCGGCAATACGGCATTGGCTTCTATACAAAGCTTACGGACAGCGGCAGTGATCTCATCTACATGGATCTCTCTCATAGTGGTTCTCCTTTTCGACTGACGATGTTTCCTTGTATCATAACCCATTCGGGTTCGGTTTCCAGAGAAAGGGGATCGGTGTTGGGAGCATACAGCTGCAGATCAGCATCCAAGCCGACAGCAATGCTGCCCACACGATCCTGAATCCCCGCAATTTCAGCAGCACGCACAGTCACCGAGCGCAATGCCTCATAGTCTGTCAGACCGCCTTTTCTTGCAATGGCAGCAGAAAGCGGCAAATACTGAATCGGCACCTCGGGATGATCGGTGCAAATGGCAACAGAAACGCCTGCATTCAGCAGTGCTGTGGGATTGCTGCGAGAAAGCATCTGCATTTCCGGTTTACAGCGATTGCAGAGCAAGGGACCTACAATGACAGGGATTTGTTCTTTGGCAAGATACTCAGCAATTCGATATCCTTCTGTTGCATGAATCAATACCAACGAAAGCTGGAATTCTTTTGCAATACGAATCGCAGTTGCCATATCATCTGCCCGATGGCAATGGAAAAAGGCGATTTGTTCTCCTTTCAGCAAAGGCAATAACGCCTCACATTTCATATCCGGTTCAGGTGCAGAAAGTTCATTATCCTGTTCAGACGCACGCAAATCAGAGAGATAGCGTTTGGCTTTCCATAAGCCCTCTCGAATCAGAGCGGCGGTTGCCATACGAGTGATGGGCATTTCATCACGGCTGTCATATACGGTTTTGGGATTCTCTCCCAGAGCGAATTTGATTCCCACGGTACGGATGCACATTTGATCCACACAGCAGCCGACAGTTTTGATCGCAGCAATAGATCCGCCGGCAGGATTGGCACTGCCGGGACTGCTTAATACCGTTGTAATTCCTCTGCTGCGGGCATCGGCGAAGCAAGCATCAAAGGGATTGATGCCATCAATAGCGCGCAGATGTGGCGTAAAGGGATCGGTGGCCTCATTGCAGTCATCCCCTTCAAAATCGATACCATCCTCAATAATGCCGAGATGGCAATGGGCATCAATGAAGCCGGGAAGCAGCAAACCGCCTTGGGCATCCAGATCATCGGGCTGAGGATCCTCACAGTTTCCTGCACCGATTTCCGTAATGATACCGTTTTCGATACGGATCCAGCCTAAAAACGGCTCTGCATTTGCGGCATCGGTTGCTGTCATAGGCAATAGCATTGCATGATAGATTCGCATGATATCTGCTCCTTGTTTGAAATCCATGATTTCAGTATACCATAAAACTGCAAAAAAGACAACAGGTTTTCGGTTTTTTCCTCATACAAAAGAAAACGGCACGCCGTTCTCTTGACAGAGAAGACGTGCCGAGATGGATCGTTTCAAGAGGGTTACGGAGCATCAGGAGCCAACGGGTTACCGGTCAGCTCATACCAAGATTCCGTACGTCCGGTGAGAGACGCTGCATAGTAACGCAGAATTGCCATAGCGTCATTGACAGTATTCTTGCCGTCGCCGGTTACATCAGCAATCAAGCGCTGATCTTCGGGCAGCAGATTCGTGAAAAGCAGCTGTGCAGCATATTCGCGCAGAGCCAACATAGCATCTTCGACATTGACCTTGCCGTTTCTGTTCACATCACCAAACAGGCCAATCATAATTGTGCAGGAATACTCTTTACCGCCATGTGTTGCAGTGATCGTGCAGTTGCCATTGCCTACGGTTGTTACCAGACCGTTCTGATCAACAGTTGCTACCGTTTCATCGCTGCTGCTCCATACAACAGAGCCGGTAGTGTGAAACAGTGTCAGATTCAGAATCTCATTGATGCCGGTGAAGTTATATTTGGTATAGTTGAGTGCAACAGCGTCATCCTCCACAACGGTAATGGAACCGTCCACAAAACGAACATCCAAAGTGATTCCGTCTCTGTTGATGATTTCAGTAAAGGTATCCTGATCATAGTATTCGCAGACACCTACAGCATAGTTTGCACCGACTTTGGCATCCTCAGGAATGGTGAATTCCAGATTCAGATAGCAGGCACCGTCAGCAGCAACCAATTCAGTACCGTTGGAGGTTGCCCAAGTAACTGCCATAGGATTGCCCTCAGGATTGGTTGTCATGCTCAAACGATAAGCAAGACCGTTCTTAATTGCCACAGGCTTCAGCGCAGGATCATAGTTGATGTAGAACATGGAGCCTGCAGTACCGGTATCGCCATAAATATAAATCGGAACGGTTACGGTTTCGCCGGGCGCACCGCAGACATTGCCGAATACATAGTAGTGACCCTCATCAAACAGCTGATAAGAATCTTCCCATGGTTCACCGGTTTCAATATACGAAGTTGTCGTAGTCGAATCCGTTGTGGTTTCTACTTGAGAGGTAGTATTAGGCAAAGTAGTTGTAGAAGTAGTAGAGGTGGTAGAAGTAGTGGAAGTAGTGGAAATAATAGAGGTGGTAGACGTGGTTGAAGTGGTAGAGGTTGTAGAAGTGGTAGAAGTAGTGGAGGTAGTCTCAGTTGTAGAGGTGGTAGTTATGCTGCCGGTATCCTCTATCTGAATGACGAGCGGAACAGTATCAAAATCCAGTGCTTCGGCAGAATCGGCACCCTTGCATAAAGATCGGCTGTAAATCGGAGTGCTGCTGCCAATGCTCAGAGAGTTGACATATTTTTCTCTGCGCACATCCAGCACATATTGACCGGGTTTTGTATTCTGGGGAATCACCAGGTTGGCGGTTGCAAAGGCGTAGTCATAAGCCCAGCTGACATCCTTATTCCAAGAGGTTGTGCCGGATTCGGCATAAGCATCGGCATTGATTGTGGTATCGGTGTTGTAAATCCAGCTCAGATTCATGTTTTCCGAGGTGAAGATCGAAGAAAGCGCCATCATGGAATCGCCTTCATTGGCGTGATCGAAGCAATAAGGTGCAGCAAATTTGCCGCCTTTGAGTTGGAATCCATAATTGCCGAAGCTGCCATCTTCCGCAACTTCACCGTCATTGACCTGAAGCTTCAGTGAAATTGCATTGACACCGGGATTCTCCGGAATGAAAATGGAAATTGTGATTTCAACATCACCCTCTGTCAGTGCAGCACTGTCAATCGAGATCCGATTGTCTTGTGCACATTGGATATCGAAGGTGAGTGTTTCATCTGCGGCAGAGGCTTGTGTTGCGGGCATGCTGATCAGAGCACCCGATGCAAGGCAAAGCGCGGTAAATGCTGAGATGAGTTTTTGAATGCGCATATACAGTCCTTTCTGTTTCGATGTGAAACGGTCAGAATGTGGGAATATCATGATTCGCAACAGGATTACGAAAGATGAACAATAA
>JAFXJT010000053.1 GCA_017532085.1 Oscillospiraceae bacterium
GAGTCACATCGCCTGCGGAGGCTCTCCGCTCGGATTGCAGCAGGCGTACCAATTGACATTCACGCTTCAAAAGCAGGAGCATGCTTTTTTATAGAGAGTCATATCGCCTGCGGAGGCTCTCCGCTCGGATTGCGACAGGCGTCCCAATGACATTCACGTTCCAAAAGCAGGGGCGTGCTTTTTTATAGAAAGTCACATCGCCTGCGGAGGCTCTCCGCTCGGATTGCAGCAGGCGTACCAATGACATTACACGCTCCAAAAGCAGGGGCGTGTTTTTTTATAGAGAGTCACATCGCCTGCGGAGGCTCTCCGCTCGGATTGCAACAGGCGCACCAATGACATTACACGCTCCAAAAGCAGGAGCGTGCTTTTTTATAGAGAGTCATATCGCCTGCGGAGGCTCTCCGCTGCGCTTATTCAGCTGCGCCTTCCGCAGTAGAAAACTGACTTTCGTGACGAGTAAAGAAATCGGTGCGAGGCGGCAGGAATTTGAGGGTATGGCCTTCCTTTGTAAAGTAGGAAAGCGGCTCAAAGATCGTATCCCAAGACCAGATGCGGTCATCAACTTGCAGATACTCCTGCAGCTTGGCGGTGCCAATCGGTGCAATGGGATGCAGCAGGATGCCTGCAATACGGATGATATAGAACAGATTGCTTAAAATCTGCTCCAGCTCTTCCTTCGGGCGATCCGATTGGGTGCCGCCCAAAACCTTTGCCATATACTTGCTGCCGTTGCGAATATAGCTGTCCAGTACATAAATACACTGGTGAAATGCGAATTTGGACATATGGCGCTCGTATTCCAATACCGCCTTTTTGCCCTCTGCCAAAATCTTTTCCTCCGGAGTTTTGACCGGCAGAATTCCGTCCAGCTCGTTCTGTGTGGTATAGAATGCGGTGCGAATCATACGGTTATAGACGTTGGAAAGCAGCAGACCATCCTTTACTACAGGATCAGCATCTTCAGGATTTGCATCGGGATTGAACGGCTTGGGCATAAAGCTGACAGATCGCTGACCCAGACCCAATCCCAGCCAGTGCATACGAAGCTGTTCCGGTGTATAGAAGTTCAGAAGATCATCTGCCATGGGCGGCTTGACTGCACCCGAGCTTGAAGCTTTCTTATCTAAAAACAGAATATGATGATTGGCAACAATTACAGGCAGCTGTAATTCACCATCAGCAGGATCAGCAGTCTTTTCTGCCGATGCTTGCTGTGCCATCCACATGGCAGGCTCGGCAATGCCGTAGAAATAGATGTTATCTTGTCCTATGAATTGATAAACAGTCGCATCTTTGCTGCACCAATACTGTTTCCAGTCTTCACGGGATTTGCCGCACTGTTCCAGATAGGTTTGGGTAAAGGAAATCGGTGCCCAAAGGGATTCCGGCCATACCCAAACGGTCAAGCCTTGTGTGCCTTCCAGTTCCGGAGCAGGTACACCCCACTCAATATTACCGGTCAGGCGGAAGGGTACCAGCGTTTTGCCGGTACGGAAGCGGATCTTGTTGGCAGTCAGAATCCGACATGCCTCATCACAATCTGTCAATGTGGTGAACGCAATGGTGAAAGAGGGCTTCTTAGGTTCCTCATAATATTCATGAGCCGGCATGGAATCCTTCAGAGACAGATACAGTGCCTCGAATTCACGCTTGACATAAATCACCGGAGGCTTTAAGAATTCCGCAATGGTTTTGTGGACAACAGGACGTACATCTTTACGCTTTTTTAAGGTCTCCACCCATTCCAGCATCAGTGCTTCATAATCCCGCAGTTTGAAATACCAGTTGGTTACGGGACGCATGGTCGGTGTTTCACCGGTTAACGTGCTTACGGGCTGCAGTAAATTCTCCGGCATATACTGATGCCCCAGATCACATTCATCGGCATATCCCTTTTCAGAGGTACAGCCTTCTACGGGACATTTACCGACAACTTGTCTGCCATTCAAGAATACACCCGCTTTTTCGTCATAAAACTGTTGGGTGGTAATTTGATACAGCTGTCCCTTTTCATAGAGCGCATTCAGAAACTCCAGCGTAAATTCTGCATGGATTTCCTTGGAACGGCCAAGACCGGAGGCTGCAAACAGATTGGGGGAAATTGCATAAGCTGCAAGGGTATCCTTTTGCTTTTGATGGTTACGGGCGACAAATTCTTCCAGTGTACCATCGAATAAGCCGGCTGCAACCTTTTGACGCCATCCCTCTGCTATGGGTGAGCCGTAGCAATCGGTGCCGGATACAAAAATTACATTTTCACTGCCGATGCGGTCTCGCAGGAATCTGGCATAGGTATCGGCGAATACCAACATACCGCCGACATGACCAAAATGCAGCTCCTTGTTGCCATAGGGCATACCGCCGGTGACAACTGCTCGCTTCGGAAATACAGGACGGGGAATTTCAAATTGCTTATGATTCTCATTCGGATTCTGATGAGACATAGATACAAGACCTTTCCATCTAAGATGTGTGAGCATAATGCTCTTAATATAGCATTATATCACAAATACGTGAAAAAATCAAGAGCTCCGATCAATTTGCTTAAGGTTTTCCTATGGCATTTTGTAATCTGCTCTATCTCACGCAGCTTATGATTCGCCAGAATCAGTATTGTTTTTGGGATCAAGATGACAGAATGTCATTTTCAGATATTCTCCCTCCTGCAACGTGATTTCAGTGGTAGCATTGTAAGAGATATAATTGGACTCTCTTACAATGGGTGCGATGCAGTTGATCGAGGAGAAAATTTGATATTCGCCGCCGTACTGATCATGGGATGGCACCAAGGTATAGGTACCCGGTGCAATGGTATTGCCAACCTGATACATACCGCTTTGAGAGAATGGATCCAGCGGCAGAGTGTTCTTTGTTGGATCATATAAGGTAGAGTGGCTGAATTTGATATACTGCCCCTCCTCAAGCGGCACAATATGACTGTTTTGTGCCCATGTGAAATAGAGTTCGCTTTCTTCGGTGCAGGAGGCATCCGCATAGATCGAGATCGGGAAATCGCCATAGCCGTCACTGCCTGAATATACGATCACATATTCCCCGGCAGGAATCTCTTTGCCGACTGCATAGGTACCGCTGGGAAAAATGCCTTTTTCCTGCTGCATGGCAAGGACATTCTTCTGCGCTTCGGCGGAATCATAATCAGATGCTATGGCAGAGCTTTTGGTATCATGGTTGTTGTTCGATGGTTGCTTTCGTTTTTGACTTTCCTTGAACCCTGTATATAACAGCAACATCAAAAACGCAGTAATACTCACAAGTATCGCAATCAAAATGGTGCCGGCAGAGATTGGTTTTTTCTGTGTTGTCTGTGGCTGCGGCAGTTCCGGATAGCTGTAGGCGGATAGGATATCATGCTGCATTCCGCAAACAGGACAGTAATCTCCGTTTTCCCATGTTGTTGCACATTGTCTGCAGGTTTTCATAGGAAGATTCCTCCAATCCAATTGTTATGATGATTATATCATAGAATCATCTTGTTTGCAAGAATAAAAAAAGACTGCCCCTTGTTCAGGGACAGTCTTTTGCAGCACATCAGTTGATGATGGTCTTTTCGGTTTCCTTGTCGAACAGGTGGATCTTTTCTGCGTCGAAGACAACATCGATCTCATCCTGCGGACGAGCAGTGGACTTGGGAGATACGCGAGCGGTGATCGGAATTCCTTCGCAGGTGAGGTACAGATAGGTCTCTGCACCCATGAGCTCGGTGATCTCAACGCTGCACTTGACGATACCGGTGGTAGCGTTTGCCAAATACTGCGGCTCATCGTGTACGTTCTCAGGACGGATACCCATGGTAACTTCCTTGTCGATGTAGTGCTCGAGATCGGGAGTCACCTTGCTCTGAGGCAGAACAACTTCGTACTTTACGCCTCTGGTAGACTTGGTATCGTTGGAACCGAACTGTACAATGTATTGACCCTCACGATAGAGGAGCATTGCATCGATGAAGTTCATCTGAGGAGAACCCAAGAAGCCTGCAACGAACTTGTTGCAAGGTGTATCATACAGGTTCTGAGGAGTATCGATCTGCTGGATGAAGCCACCCTTCATAACAACGATACGATCACCCATGGTCATAGCCTCAGTCTGATCGTGAGTAACGTAGATGAAGGTGGTGCCCAGACGCTTGTGAAGCAGAGAAATTTCGGTTCTCATCTGTGCACGGAGCTTTGCGTCCAGGTTGGACAGCGGCTCGTCAAGCAGGAATACCTGAGGGTTACGAACGATAGCACGACCCAGAGCAACTCTCTGACGCTGACCACCGGACATAGCCTTCGGCTTTCTGTTGAGCCGAGGAGTCAGATCCAGGA
>JAFXJT010000054.1 GCA_017532085.1 Oscillospiraceae bacterium
CGTTGCACCATTGGGGATCTGTCCGATAATAGTGCCATATACAGAGGGATAATTCCGAAGATTCAGATTGCTGCCATCGGTTTGTACCGTTCCGACTTTTGTCGGCGATGGCTCAATAAACGGAATCCCAAAATAATCAGTCAGCGAGAGCACCAGATTCCTTGCAATGGCATCCAGATTATTGCGAAGCCATGTCTCATCCTCATTGTTATCGTGATAACCAAGCTCTGCCAATACTGCTACAGCGCGGGTTCTTGTTACCTCACCCAGAGTACGAGTCGGACGCGGCGTCACTCGATCCGGCAGTGGATATATCGACTTCATGTTATTGGTCAGGATCGTTGCAAGACGCTCGCTTTCATAGCTGACAGGGGAGTAGTAAAAATCTACTCCACGCAGCTTCCCTGCCAGCTGTTCCGGAGATGCATTGGAATGCAATGCCAGATGTACGTCAAACCATCCTGCATTGGAATCGGCAATTGCACCGGCAATATTGCGTTCAGGACTGTTGCGTACAAATTCAATGCCCGAGGCTCGCAGATATGGCTCCATGGCATCGGCAAGCTGATTCATAACCAGCTCCTCATTGCCCGCGTTGATGTAGGCATTCCATTCTTGGGTGGATGGACTTAAAAACACTTTCGGCATAACAATCATGCTCCTTTCAGAATGTAAGGGTGCTTTATCTTATGCTGAAAGTGCTTTTTTGTGCATGAAAAAGTTACAAAATCACTTGCAAAATTGGAAGTAATATAGTATACTGTAAGTGGGAAATCATCTTGAAAGGAGAGGACTATGCGAATTCTGTTGGTGGAAGATGAGATCGGTTTATCAGATGCACTTGTCCAGATCTTTCATAAGAATAAATATATTGTTGATGCCTGTTATGATGGAGAAAGCGGTTTGGATAGTGCGCTTTCCGATATCTATGATATCATCGTATTGGATGTTATGCTTCCGAAAATAAATGGATTGGATGTCCTGCGTGCGATCCGCAGCAACCATCTGACCACACCGGTGCTGCTCCTTACGGCAAGGGATTCCGTTGCAGATAAGGTGGCAGGATTGGATGTGGGTGCCGATGATTATTTGACAAAACCTTTTTCTTCTGATGAGCTTTTGGCAAGAATCCGCTCTCTCTATCGGCGGAATTCTCACATCGTCTGTGACAATGCACTGCATTGGGGAGACCTGACCCTCAATCTATCTACATATGAGCTGTTCTGCAGCAATCATTCCATTAAGCTGGGGCTGAAAGAGTTTTCGATGATGGAGCTGTTTATGAAAAACGGAAGCATCATTCTCTCAAAAGAAACCTTAATCCTAAAGATCTGGGGTTATGAATCCGATGCCGAACATAACAATGTAGAGGTGTATGTCAGCTTTCTTCGCAAAAAACTGGCCCATATTCATTCTAAGGTTGCGATTAAAACCGTAAGAGGTGTCGGATATTGTCTGGAGGAGCAAAGCTCCTAAAAAAACCATACATTCCATTGAGAAAGGAGGCGTTCCCTATGATGCTGCGTAAGCTGAAAAAACGATATCTGATCGCAAATATGACTCTTCTGACCAGTACACTTTTGATCTCCTTAACGATTCTGTTTTTGCTGCTTTATAGAGCAGAGGTGAATTCTTCCTATGAAATGATGCATGATATGCTGGAATATGCCAGACTTTCTCAGAGCGCTCCAACACCTGAACGACCTCCGCAGAATGCACCCATGATTCATACGGAATCGTCCTCCGAACAAAGCGTTGTCACTGCACTTGCCCATCGGGATTTCTATTGGGGAGACTGGTCTGTGACATCGTTCACAACAGCCACCACCACAACAACAGAAACCCTATGGACTGATGCTACTACGCTATCCGGAACCGAATCCGCCACTGAACCGGATGATTGGTGCTGGCATCAATACGATAAGCATTTCTATCATGGCGATTATGGATATTATATGCCGCCCTATTGGGTGTTTTCCGATATTCATCCCAATCCCGGCGACAATGATGATTGGAAGCCTTCCGATGACAAAGCGCCTTGGGGTAATCCCCCCAATGTGCCGCCACCGCCTTTTCCGCCTTTTGGAGATCCGGCTGTTACTACCAAGCCACAATATACAACTCCCAGCGAAATTACCACAACTACGGTTTCAAAGCAGACAAAACCGCCGAAACAGACTACACCTCCGCTGAAGGAAACAGATCCCACGGAGCAAACGTCATCCTCTGTTTCTTCAATCACAACCACAATCATAACACAAACTACCGCCGCATCCGGCGATTCTGCAATCACACAAACCACTACAACCCAAAGCCAAAATCCAATTGTTACGGTGAATGATTCCAATCACTATCTCAATGATGCCTATATTGCACAAATCGAGGCAAATGGACAGATTTCTTCTTTTACCGGCGGTGATGAAAATGCCGATTCCGATGAAGATCTGCGCACCATGCATCATGCTGTCAATGCCATCCAAAAACGAAAAGAGCCATCGGGCACCATTGAAGTGAACGATACGCCCTATCGTTATCTGTATCAACCGGATCATGGCGGCGGCTATCAATTGGTGCTGCTAAATCGCACCCTTGAGCTTTCTATGCTCAGCAGAATGCTGCTGGTATTCATCCTGCTTACCGTATTCGGACTCGCCTGTATGTTCGGTATCAGCGTTCTGCTTGCCAACTGGACAGTCCGTCCTATTGCCAAAGCATGGAATAAACAGAAGCAGTTCGTTGCTGATGCATCTCATGAATTGAAAACACCACTGGCTGTGATTTCTGCGAACACCGAAGTGATTCTTGCAAATCCCGATGCTTCGGTCATGGGTCAAAGCAAATGGCTTCATTACATCAAATCCGAAACCCTTCGGATGTCAAAGCTTGTAACCGATCTTCTGAGCGTTGCCAGAATGGATCAGAATACCATCGCAGAACCCTCTGCAGTGATTCGGTTCCATGAACTGGTATCCAATATCTGTCTGTCCTTTGAACCCATCATTTATGAAAACGGAAAAACGCTGAATACTGTGATCCAGCGCAATGTCACAATGCAGGGCGATGAGGATAATATCAGACAGCTGCTTTCTATCCTGTTGGATAATGCTGTGCTGCATTCGACAAACGGTGCTGAGATTACTGTGACTCTCTCCAGAGATGCACAGGAAAAAATCCGATTAGCCGTCTCCAATACCGCTGAGGATATCCCCAAAGAGCAGCTCTCTCATCTCTTTGAACGGTTCTATCGGCTGGATAAAACTGGCGCTCACAATGGCTCAGGCTTAGGATTGAGCATCGCCAAAAGTATTGTTGAGAATATGAAAGGCGTACTCACTGTGCACAGCGAGAATCATTTGATCACCTTTGTAGCGACTTTTCCGGCTTAACTAAAAAACGATACCGTCGGCTGTTGATGCACCGACGGTATTCTATTTTTCAAGCACAGAGCATACGCTGTATTGAGGTGATGATATGGCTAAGTGCGCTGTGAATCAGCAGCCAATGTCAAAAGATGCTGCGTTCCTCAGTTTGTTTTCTATTGGTTTACAATGGTTTGGATTGCTGCTGAATGTGTTTCTGACAAAACGTCTGGGTGCTGCATCGGTTGGTGTATTGACACTGATGAATTCCTTTTATGGTCTTGCCTGTGTCCTGACAGGCGGAAGCGGATTTATTGCAACCAGCCGATTCGTTTCGGAAGAAATCGGTGCTGACGGAAATCCACGAAAAGTCTTTGGCTATGCGCTTCGCTTTTGTCTTGTATTAAGCTGCAGTGCGTGCATTGTGATCTGCATCTTCACACCGCAGCTTATGGGCTTATTACCCGATCTTGGCAGCAATGTTCTGGCTGTTCGCTTGCTGAGTCTGTCACTGCCGATCTCTGCGTTCTATGCCTGCTGCAAAGGAAGATGCTACGGATATCAACGAGTATATCTCCCGGCAATTGCAGAATGCATTGAATTTCTGATCCGAGCACTGATTCTTGCATTCTGTACTGCATTTCTCATCCCCGGCGGAAAAATATCCTTGCTGACTGCCTTTGCTTTTGCTATGCTTGGCGGACAGGGGACTGCTGCTATCTTCTTATGCATACCGAAAATGCCCGTCCCTTCGGAGGAAACAACTTGCCGGATTCGCTTTTCCCAGTTCATTCGATTGATTCTGCCGATCACCTTCAATGCATGCCTTGTATCGCTTCTCAGCAGCGCCAATGATGCACTGGTACCGTTAACGCTGCTGCAATCAGGAAGCAGCACAGAGGCTGCTCTGGCGCAATTTGGAGAGTTTGAAGCAATCATTTTACCGGCATTGTTCTTCCCATCGGTTGTGCAGTGTTGCTTGTCCGGCTTATTGGTGCCAACTTTATCCCGTGCACGAACTGCAAAGGATACATCCTGTATCCAATCCATTACTCAGCGTGTTCTGGAACAAACTACTGCGTTTTCTCTTTTTGTAGTACTCATCTTTGCACTGTTTGGGCACACCATCGGCAGTTTTCTGGGCGGCGATGCTTTTGCAGGCAATATACTTCGTTTTATGGCTCCGGTAGTGCCATTTATTTATCTGGAAATTGTGTTGGAAGGGATTTTGCGCGGTCTGGGAAAACAGAACTTTTCATCAGTGAATTATCTGGCAGAATATATGGTACGTATTTCTGTATTGCTGATTTGTGTACCGCTGTTTGGATTTTTCGGCATCGTTGCCTCGTATCTTGCCTGTAATCTTACCGGAAATGCAGTGAGACTCTTCTTTGTACTGCGCGCAACGGGATTACGTCCCAATTGGAAACGAATCCTGCTGCGTCCGACATTTGCATTATTGTTATCATGGCAGTGTTCAGCTCTGCTGCTGTTTTTGCTGAGAGCCTCAAAGCTTTCTCCACCATTCTATTTTGTGCTGTTTTGTCTGATTTGCGGCGGTTTGAATGTATTCTTACTGCGTGTCATGGAACAAATGAGTCCCATCCGATCCTCAAAAGCAGTCATATAATGATAAAACCTGTGAAGAGATGACTTCACAGGTTTTTGGTTTTATAATATTAACAAATCAAAGCGGCAAATAGGGGAGTACCAGAATTGTCAGATATGCCGCCAACGATGCTGATAATGCAACAACAATCAGCGGAAGTTTTCGATAAGAAAGAATCACAGCTACGAAAGTTCCTACAATTGCGGATGGCAGATTGCCGGTTGCATAGAATACAGAAGGAATGGTCATGGCGCTGAGGACTGTATACGGAATATAGTACAAAAAGCTTTGGATAAAACGATGATTCACTTTTTTGCGGAAAAATGTAAAAGGAATCATTCGTATCAGATAAGTGGTTACAGACATAATCACAATACAGATCAGAAGATATTTCATATTGCGGATGCCTCCTGTTCTGTCTGATTCTGCGAAGGCGCAGGAAACAGGATTGCAGCCACGACAGCCGCCAATACCGCACTCAAGATCATTGCAAAACCGGATGTGATTGATTTAATACAATAATATAACAATGTGCTGCAGGCTGCTGACAATAGAATCGCAACGAGAATCCCGCGGGATTTTCTTGCCGGCGGAATAATGATCGCCAAAAACATGCCATATAACGCAATTCCGAGGGCATCAGAAATCTGATGCGGCAACAGCATTCCGGCAGCAGCGCCAAGATAAGTACCAAAGACCCATCCGCAAAAAGCAATGAGAATCATCCCATATAAATAAAACGGTCTGATTGTGCCGGGCTGCACGGATGATACCGCAAAGATCTCATCCGTAATACCATAGGAAGCCAGCAATCGCTGTGGAAATCGAAAAGATGCATCGGCTTTTTGAGACAAAGCCAGACTCATCAACGCATATCGAATATTGATGATCAGTTCTGTCAGAAAGAGTTCCAAATACGTAGCATCTGCTGCAATCAGACCAACACCGGCAACTTGTCCGGCTGATGTCAGATTGGTTATGGAAATCAAAACTGCTTGCCAAACTGTCATGCCGGATTGTACTGCAAGGATTCCAAAACTAAACGAAACCGATAAATATCCCAAAGCGATTGAGATACCATGTCGCAATCCATGCCGAAACTCTTTCATTTTTTATGCTTCCTTTCTGGTCTTTCTGTATGTTATTGATTTGCAGCACGCTGTGGTTGGGCTTTGCGTGCTTTATCTAAACGTACTACAACAATATTTGCAGTCCTAATTGCACCAAACTGTTATTAGGTGCAATTAGGATACGGATTTCATCATGATTCACACATCGGAAATGTATATCTTACGTTCCAACGGTAATACTCTAACTGGGAGCAACTCTCCTATCACACATTCGCAGCATGATTTCTGCACGCTATCGGTGATCGCCCGCACAGTACCGATAGAATCATCATCGCTGCTGTGCGGAGAAATGGAGCATTCTTATGA
>JAFXJT010000005.1 GCA_017532085.1 Oscillospiraceae bacterium
CTCTCGTGCATTCGTACCCGGAGAGCAGTTCAGCTTCAGCGCAAATGTCTGCTATACATCCGGTGCCGCCACAGATACCTTCTACATGAAGTTACAGTATGTGGATGCAAGCGGCGAGACGATGTATGATTCTATCGCAGAAGGCACTGCAATTCAAGGCGAATGGCTGCAGCTTGCCAATACCAATTATACCATTCCTGCCGGCGCAACAGATCTGCAGCTCTATATTGAGACTGCTGACAGCACAGTAAGCTTCTATGTCGATGAGGCGATCGGTGCAGTTGCAGGCACTAAGATTGACGGCCCAGGCCAGTCCGGCTTTATGCTTGGCGATCTGGATTCCGATGGCATGATCACCGGTACCGACCTTGCAATGGCAAAGCGCGGCATGATGAAGGGCTTTGATTCCAATGGCGATAAGCTGGCTGCTGACGTCGATCAGAGTGGCGTTGTAGATGCTGCAGATATGACCTATCTGGCACAGTATCTCTCCTGCCAGATCACCGAATTCCCTGTTGCAGAGCGTGTTGTTGACTTTGCAAAGATGGATCAGCTCTTCTCTTCCATTAACCTGACTTCCAGCTTGAAGAAGGATAATGAAAACAATGCTCTGTACACACAGAGATTCGGCGCTGACCCCGGCTTTATGGTTTACAAAGATCGTCTGTATGTTTACATGACCAATGACGCATTTGAGTATGACGGCAATGGCAACCTCAAGGAGAACTCTTACGATGTTCAGGAGATCAACTGCATTTCTTCTTCTGACCTTGTGAACTGGACTGACCATGGTGCAATTCCGGTTGCAGGCGGCAGTGGTGCAGCAAGATGGGCATATGCTTCTTGGGCACCGGATGCTTGCTGGAAGACCATTAACGGTAAGGATAAGTTCTTCCTGTACTTTGCAAACAGCGCAGGTGGTATCGGTGTTCTGACTGCTGATAGCCCCACTGGTCCTTGGACCGATCCGATCGGCAAGGCTCTGGTTACCAAGCAGACTCCCAACTGCGGCGATGTTGAGTGGATGTTCGACCCCGGCGTATTCGTAGATGATGATGGTACCGGTTACCTCTACTTCGGTGGCGGTGTTCCTTCCGGTAAGGCAGCAGATCCGGGTACTGCCCGTGTCGTAAAGCTGGGTGCTGACATGATCTCTTTGGACGGCACTCCTGCTCGTATCAATCCTCCTTATCTGTTTGAGGATTCCAGCATTCTGAAGATTGGTAATACTTATTACTATTCTTACTGTACGAACTTCAATGTTCCTGGCGGTCAGGCATTTGGCAGTGGTGAAATCTGCTACATGACTTCCAACAATCCGATGGGTCCGTTTACATATGCAGGTCGTATGTTCAAGAACCCTGCTTCCTTTGGTCTTGATGGCGGTGGTAACAACCACCACTCCTTTGTAGAGTTCAAGGGCAAGTATTATCTGCTCTATCATGCTCGTGCAATTGAGAGACGTATGAATGTTTCGCTGAACTATCGTTCGCCTCATATTGATGTTGCAAACGTATCCAATGGCAGCATTACCGTAACCGGTACAATGACAGGTGTAAGCCAGCTCGAGAGCCTCAATCCTTATGAGGTTGTTCAGGCTGAGACAATGGCTCAGCAGGCTGGTATCAATGTCAGCGGCGTTGGCAATACTGTTGTCAGCGACATCAGTGCAGGTGACTGGATCAAGCTGAAGGGTGTTGACTTCGGCAACGGTTGTACCAAACTGACTGTTCGCGTATCCTCTACAAGCGGCGCGGCAATTAAAGTTTGTACCGGCGGACCTTCCGGCAAAGCATTTGGTTATGTCGAGATTCCTGCAGGTACTACCATGTCTGAGATCACTGTTCCTGTGAACTCTGTATCTGGTGTGAACGATTTGTGCTTCGTATTCAGCGGTGCACTTCAGTTCGATACTTGGTGCTTTTCTTAAAACATAGAAAATCGGCAGATGTCATTATGGCATCTGCCGATTTTTTATGTCACAATGGGCAAGCCGTTTTGCATATACTACTGCAAGGCGGTGATTCGATGTTTTTTCTGTTACATGATTTTAACCGATTTGTGTTTCTGCTGCTGCACGTGGATCACGCAGCTGCATTTCCCCGTGCATTGAGTAAACAAGAGGAAATACAGTGCCTTGAGCAGCTTAGCAAAGGAGATCGTACAGCCAGAGACAGGTTGATTGCGCATAATCTACGGCTTGTAGCGCATATGACAAAGAAGTTTTATTCGCAAGATCGTGATCAAGAGGAATTGATTTCAATTGGTACGTTGGGATTGATGAAAGCAGTAGATTCATTTGATCCTGAAAAAGGAGCACGATTTGCAACCTATGCGGGAAGATGTATCGAAAATGAAATTCTGATGCATTATCGCTCACGGAAGAAATGTGCCAATGAGATTTATTTTGATGAACCACTGGAATATGATAAGGATGGCAATGCACTGACGCTGATGGATTTTATTTGCGATGAACAGAATCTTGAGGATTCGGTAGAACAAGCGATGCAGCAAAAACAACTTCATACTTTTCTGGAGCATAATTTAAATGAGCGGGAACGTCTTGTAATTGTGCGTCGATATGGATTGATGGGGAATCTGCCGCAAACACAGCGTGAAGTGGCAGATGATCTGCAGATCAGCCGCTCTTATGTTTCCAGGATTGAAAAGCGTGCATTATCGTTGCTTCGAAAAGCGTTCGAACAGTCGGATACATAGTTGACAAAGACCGACATTTTGTGGTATACTCAAGTATGCAGAGATGCTGTTGTATCATCGTGAAAGCAGAGGGACGAATATGAAATGGAATCGGATTACAGCTATGTTTACAGCGCTGATGCTTGGAATATCGCTCAGTGGATGTGATATGGTGGAACAGTTTTTGGATCGCAGTAATGCAGATAATAAGAATAAAGTGGCATTAACGCCCGAACAGGAAGCAAAGCGTTATGACCTTACAGTGATGGAAGAAACCGTTACCGCATTAAAAGATCGCTGGACGATGCCGAATCAAGAGGAATCCATACAGCGAGATATCGAATGGCTGATTCATGAGCTGGATGAGGCAGCGGCCATTTATTCTCGTTCACAATTAGATTATTATGCGGATTGGAACAATCCTGCGTTAGAGGCGATGTATGATAAAGCCTATGAAGATTATTATATAGCCTCTGAGCTGATTTGCTGGGCATTTTGCAATGGATACTCCAAATCGGCATATCCGGAGCTGTTTGAGTCTTATATTGAGGAGGACTGGTTAGCCTATTATATCACCATCAGTCTGAGCCGATTGAAGTCCTATGCCAAATCGGATAGTTCGGAGTACGGTGATATGCTGGATTCCTATTATGAGATATCCAATGATACGGATTTGAGTGAGGATGAAATCGAACTGCAATGCGCACAAATCTATCTGGATACCCTTGCGGCATATGATACATCGGATTGTCTGTATGATTATTATTCCAGAGATTATACGGCAGCGGATATCTCAGCATTGTATGAAATGCTTGTAGAGGACCTGGTGCCGCTCTATGATACCCTGTATGAGACGCTGGTAGAAAGCGATACCTATGATAAGATTGCAGAGGCAGATCTTGTTGTAGAGGATCCGTTTGCGACGATTCTGCAATATGCGCCGAAGATTTCGTCTGAGATAGCGGAATCGGCAGAAAAGCTTGTGAATGAGAAGCTGTATTGCGTTGCTGAAGGCGATGATTGCTATGACGGATGCTATACGGTTACATTCCCCAATGAGCAATCTGCGATGATCTATCATTATCGCGGAGGAGATTACTACGATCTCTATTCAGCAATTCATGAGTTTGGACATTTTCATTCGGATTGGCGAGATACAACACCTTTATATCTGCAAGAGAACTGTATTGATATTGCAGAGGTACAATCTCAGGGTATGTCAATGCTGTATACAGCGTTCTATGATGAGATCTATGGAGAATATGCGGACTATCTGAAGCTTGCAGCGCTTTATGATTTGGTGGATTCTGTGGTATGTGGCTTTGCAATCGGAGAATTTGAGATTCGAGTCATGCAGGATCTCGAACATCTTAAGGCTAAGGATGTCGTAAAAATATTCCATGAGATTGCAGAGGAATGTGGTATCAGTTATTCGTTGTCTGAGGTGACACATTTGTATGAACAGCCGGGATATTATATTAGTTATGGCGTTTCTGCAATGGCAGCGCTTCAGATTTATGCTCAAATGCAGGAGGATTTTGATGACGGTCTTGCATTGTATGAAGCAATTGCAGGAGTATCCTCTGTGGATGGGAAATATCAGTTGATGGATGCCATGGAGCATTGCGGCTTTTCATCGCTGTTCGAGGCGGATACGATTGCTGATATGATGGAGCAAGTTGAACTCAGCTTGCAGCAGAGTTCGATCCGTCAATGAGATCACTGCGTTTTGTATTGTGAAATAAAAAGAAAACAGCATCCCGATTCGGAAATTGGTCGAATCGGGATGCTGTATTTTGTTGTGATATCAGCATGGAAGCTGCTTTTTCGGATGTCAAGGCAGCTCAGAAAGAGTGGTGAGCAGCTTTTGCAGTGCATCATGCTGTAAGGGTTTGGCGAGGAAATCTGTAAGACCCAATAGCTTAATCTTAGGGGAGGGGTGATCGGTCACGCCATAAATCGGCATTGTGTGTATATCTTCTCGATTGATACTGCGAATGGCGCTGAGGATTTGACTGCCGGAGATCTCATCTGCAAGCTGCAAGTCTATCAAAGCAATATCATAGAAGTGTGTGGGTGCATTGGTAAGCATCTGGATTGCCTGTGCCCCGCTCCAAGCCTTATAGATGGTTGCATGTGCTTTTTGCAGCGCAAGGGCAGCTTGTTCCAGAACAGATTCCGAAGCGGCAATCAGCAGCACACGTTTTCCGCTGCAATTGGGCAGATCGCCAAGCAGTTCGGGCGCAGCAGAGTGGGTATTGGTAATCGCCCAGAGATGCCGTGCCAGAGCAGTACGGAAAATCGGTGATGGGATCGGCATAGCATCCACAGCTTGAGCATCCAGCATCGATTCCTGCGAAGCCGGAACGTCTGAACGGATCAAGAAGGCAGTATCGGGTGAAATTGATTTCATCACACGCAGCAGAGACTGCTCGTTGGCATTGAGGATTGACTGCGGCAGCAGCAGGACATCAATAGGTTGTTGTGCAGCAGCATCTTTGAGGGTGGAAATGACTGTTTGTTCATCCGGCAGCGTCAGAATCTGCATACCGGTTTCATTGAGCATTTCCTTGAGAGCAAACGCAGCTCGGGGCATGGGTTCCCAGATCAGAGCACGTTTTTGATACAGATGCAGATTCGGGAAGACACAAGGCGGCTCCATGGCAATTGCGAAGGGGATGGTAAGCAGCACAGCGCTGGCATCGCCTTCCAGCTGCACGAAATCCAGATTGCCGTGCATCAGAGCAATCAGTTTTTTGTTGATATGCATATTGAGGTTATCCTGTCCGTTTTCTGCGAACATGGAGCGCTCAATGGGATTCAGACCGGAAAGGGCACGCAAAGGAGTGCAAAGGGATTTTTGGAAATCCTGTGAAAAACGATCGCCGTATGTGATCATTGAAAATTCATAGACAGCGGTATTATCCTGTTTGCCGGGGGATTGTGTCAAGCGCAGTGTCACATTGGTTTCGTTGGGCAGAGCACGTATGATCTGGAGGAAAACGCTTTCCACAATATGCAGCAGCCGAGCCGCATCACAGTAGATGATCTCGTTGACCACATGACTGACAAAGGTTGTCAAGCGGATTTGCTTTGCCTGTAGAATCGGCTGCGCCTTCTCTTTGAGAGAGGCAAACAGTTCAGGCAAAGAGATCGGCTCTTTCATGAGAGGCAGCATATGGTTTTCCAGCAAAAGAACATCACGCATATTTTCGACCATATTGGTCACATGATCACAAGCAGTCAGCAGGGTAGCAAAATCATGGCATTGTTCTTCGGAAAGCGACAGCGTCTGACGCAAATGATCCAAAGAACCGGTAATGTGATTCAAAGAAAGCTTGGCATCCGCAGTAATATTGGTTAAGAAATGCGCTTTGCGGATTCTGGATTGTTCCGAAAGCCGGATGGTTTGTTTGAGCTCCTGTTTGGCTTGTTCGAGCTGCTGTAAGCGTTGTTCTCTTTCGCGCACTTCAGGATCAATGTTTTCCAGATAGAGCATCATAAACGGTTTGCCGTTTTCATCTCGGAAGAATCTGGCAACAAAGCTGCACCAGATATAGTTTTGATTCTGCTGCAGATCCAAGAGGAATTGTTGTTTGATCAATGAGGTGCGGTTTCGGGAAGCACGCAGAAGGGCTTGATAGCTAAAATAGTGACAGAACGTCTCCAATTGATCGGGATGCACATACTGTTCGGGATAGGTCTCGCAGAGCTGACTGAAGGGACGATCATGGGGTATGAGCACATAATTATCATTTTCAAGCTGATAATGATAAAGACGGTCAGCTTCCAGATCTACTTCATCAATGCTGATGTAGGAATCCTGTACCGAAAGCCCGAATTTTTTACGCAAGATGAGCTGTTGATGTTCGGCCTCGGCTTTGGCGGTTGTTGCACGAACCTCCTCGTCCACATCGGAGATATACGTCATAGATCGGAGCAGATCGCGATCATCCCGCAGCAGATACATTTCACAGCGAACCCATTTCCATCCATCGGGTGTACGGAAGCGATAGGTAAGCCCCACCTGCTTTTTCCCCATGGTATCCGCAGCGATTACCGCATCGGGCATAAAGGTTTTCGCAACAAGCTTGATATCTTCCGGATGGCAATAGGGGATAAATGCCATTTCAAAGAGTCGCTCAAAAGGACAAGTAAACTGATGAGAAATCTCACCGTTATGCAGCAAGGAGCACTCAGAAACCTGCGCCTGATAATCGCTGTCGATAAAGCAGAGGAAGCGATTCTTGATCAGCACATCGAATTTTCGCTGCAAATGGTCCTGTTCACGAATAGCTTGCAGCTCACGACGTTTCTGATCGTTGACATCCTGAACGGCATAAATGGCTTCGGTCGGAATTTCGCCCTTAGTGCCCATAAGCTGCAGTACAGAGCGTGTCCACTTCGGTTCGGTATCATCACCACCGGAGCGGCTGGGAGTAATACGGCGGTATTCGGCATGAATGCGTCGGGAATTTTCCTCAAGGGGTATTTTGTATTGAGACAGATCCGAAAAACGACGCAGTGTTTTGACATCATCGGGATGCACAAGTGAGAGCAGCACTTCAACGATTGCTTCAAAGGGATAAACCATATCATAAGACAAGGTATTCTGTAAGCTGCCGTGCATAGAGCATACAACAGTTGCATGCGTTTTCAGATCAATATGCAGCATCAGGCGGAAGATATCGGAAACACCGGAAAGGATATGTGCATTGCGCTGTGACAGCGCATCCAATGCACGCTGATACTGCGCATTGGATTCCTGCTGGCGTTGTAAATCCGTGTTTGTTGCAGTGAGCAGCAGGGTATTGCGATCCAATCGTTGCAGAGTATAACTCGCCCAGACATCCTCTTGCTTCACACGATGACGCAGGGTAGCCGTAGGGGCATTGCCGCTGCGAAGGAATCGTTTGCAGCTTGTCTCAGAGAAAAGATTCTGGAAAGCCAGCTGGTCATCGGGATGCAATACGATGGAAGTATAGAAAGCGCTGAACAGATCCAGCGAAGGGAAACGCTGCAACACAGAAAGCAACGGGTGATGGGAATGCAGTAAAGTCGTCTGCATGGTCTGTGCATCAATGGTCAGAGAGAGGTACTGTGTTGCTTCCAAAACACGCTGCTGCAGCGAATATGGTGCCGCTTCGGGCAGATCGCTGCACTGAAGCACTGTAAACAGAATGGCATCACGATTCTCCCAAGTCAGACCGACAGTACGCAGGATCATATTATCGTGGATCTGCGGACATTCCTCCGGAGTGATGACATGATTGTCAGTAAACGGAGGTTTTAAAGCAATCAGGAATCGAACCACAGCAGCCGGCATCACATCCATAGCACAAATCCCGATCGACGGATTCAGCAATGTGGTAGATGCCGGATTCTGGTAGAGAATGGCAAGTGAACCTGTTTCGATCACAAATACAGCATCATGCAGTTGATCAAGCAAAGAAGCATCCATTGAAAATAACATTCCGTCAGCCATAATCTACACCATCCTTTCACAAGCTTTTAACACAACCGACATTTTTTATTGTATATTATATCAAAGAAAGCAGGAAAAGTCAATGCATTTTCGTCGAAAACTTTTGAAAAAAACAAAAAACTAAAAGACCGGAATTCCAGTTAATTCATTAAAAATGAAAGCAATTTTTCTGGCGATTCTGCAAAGGCGGATGCACCATGGGATTCGAGTACAGAACGGTCACGGAAGCCCCACAATACGCAACAGCATGCGATCTTTGCATTGGCAGCAGTCAGCACATCCACCTCGGAATCACCGATATAAATGGTATTGTCATGCGTGCTGTTAAGCTGTTCCATGGCAAGCAGAACGGCATCCGGGGCAGGTTTGTGGGGACGTTCCGGTATGGCACCGATAGCAACCTGAATCCATGGCGAGAAAAAATGTTCGCATAGCCGTTTGACCTCTGCATCGGGTTTGTTGGATACCACACCCAAACGCACGTTCTTTTGGTGCAGACATTGCAGCAGCGGTATGATGCCATCATAGGGTTTTGTATGATTGCGGCTGTTTTTCGAATACTGTCTGCGGACATCCAGCAGAATTTCGTCATATTGGGGATGCGCGGCACCTTCTTCCAGAGCACGCTCCACAAGCTTTGGAAGCCCATTTCCTACAAAGCAGCGTACCTCATCCCGTGTACGCTGCGGCTGGTGATAAGCCGCCAGAACGGTATTCAGACTTTCCTGCAAATCCTGCAAAGTATCGAGCAGAGTACCATCCAGATCGAACAAAACAGTATGTTTCATTACAAGCTTTCCTTTCTTTTGATAAGAAATGCTAAAAATCAAGTGAATACGCTGTTTCACATGGAACAGCCAGTGAGGGCTCCTTCGTAAAAAAGCAGCCTTGCCGCCAACCGTTTTGCTTCATTCTGCAGTCGATGGAATACAGGATCATATCTCTGCGGATGATCCAATCGGGTCCCAGAAGCAGTTTGCGCAGGCAGTTTCCGTGGAGCCGATGAACAATGATATTGGGATCCAGAAGGGTCAGTGCATCCATTGCCCATTCGATATATGTTTGCATAGAAATCGGGGTAAACTGACCGGATTGATACCAGTCAGCCAGCACAGTATCCTTCATGACAAACAGACTGTGCAGTTTGATACCGTCGATCTGATGGCGATTCAGAAAAGCGATGGTGTTTCGGATATCCTCTTGGGTTTCGCCGGGCAGTCCGAGGATCATGTGAACGATGACGGGGAGATTGTACTGCTTCAGCAATCGTACCGCATGGGTAAAGGTATGGTTTTGGTATCCGCGATTGATGCGTGCAGCAGTTTGTTCATTGGCGCTTTGCAGTCCCAGCTCAACCCAGACTTCACAGCGTTCCCGATAGGAGGCGAGCAGAGCGGCAATGGTTTCATCGATGCAGTCGGGTCTGGTACCGATATCCAGCACACGGATTCTTGGATCAAACAGTGCAGCATCATAGCGTTCTTTCAGCACCTCCGGAGCAGCATAGGTGTTTGTGAAATTCTGAAAATAAGCGATCCACAGAGCTTCCGGATCGGCTTTTTCCAAAGCGGCTTCCACCTGTGCACGAATACTGAGAGAGGGATTGAGTTGTTCTCCTGCGTCGCGTTCTCCGCAAAAAATGCAGCCGCCGGTACCGCAGGTACCATCCCGATTGGGACAGGTGAATCCGCCATCAATACAAATCTTGCGTAATTTGACACCATACTGTTCCCGGAGATAGCTGTTGAGTGTACGATAAGGGCGATTCATTGTATTGCACCTTTCCTGTTTTATGATGAGGATTCGCTGTCTGCTTTTTGCTGGAGCAACAGAGATTGGAGCGTATCGGCAATGATCTGTTGTCCTTTTTCATTGGGATGCGGATCCACGGAAAGTGCCGAGGCATTGGAGACTGCACCAAAAATCGGAGGCGTGGATTCCTGTGCAAATGCCGCATCAATTTCTGCAAGGCTCACATGATTCTGATTGGCAAAGCGGCGGATTACATCATTCAGGCGCTGAATCTGTTGTTCACCATAATCTGCTAGTACAATGGATTGCTCTCCGATGCGCAAAGGTGTTGTTTGATTGGCATAGGGATGATAGACAGTAAGGAATACAAGGGGTGCATCTTCATTGCGTTCTCGGATCCAGTCATAAATCAACTGCAGATCCGTTTCAAGCTGTACCAGACCGGTATCAATTTCTTGCAGCATGGTATCGAATGCATCGGCAACAACCGGCGATGATACATCCTCAGCCTTGTGATATACAGACAAGAATTCGCTGAATGGTCCAAGGAGATAATTGGCTCCGATACAAACGGTGATGCAGTCGGCAGCCGGCAGACGCACGGCACGTCCATCCTTCAGACGCTTCAGGAGCTCTTGTGTGGTATCGCCGGATACGGCATAATTGTAATCTTTCCAGATTACGGTATCATCAGTGAGCGCATTGGTCAGCAGAGCGGAGTATCGCTGTTGTTCGGGATGCTCCAAACGAAATCCCGCAGCAATGGAATCGCCAAGGGTTACCATAATTTTTTGATCCCGCTTCGAAGTTTCGGCGGTAGGAAAAAAGCTGCTTTCAGAGGCATTGCAGGCAGTGCATCCAAGTACAAGTGTGCAGGCAGCTGCAAGTTGAATGATGCGTTGTAAAACAGTAGAGTTCATAGATAGAATCCTTTCGGTATGAAACGATTGATGATGTATAGTATACCACAATTTTGTGTTGTCTGCAAGAGCAGCGTCTTGCAATCAGAGAAAAAATATGGTATAATCAAAGGGTACCATGGGAAAAGGATGTGAGCAGAAATGATCTATTTGCTGGAGGATGATGAAAACATCCGATATTTTACGGCATACTCTTTGCGAAGCTTTGGCCTGGAGGTAAAGGATTTTGCACTGCCTTCTGCATTTCGGGCAGCAGTTGCGGAATCGGTGCCGGAGCTTGCGCTGCTGGATATTATGCTGCCGGAAGAGGATGGACTCTCTGTGCTGCGATGGCTGCGGAGCAATCCTGCCACAGCCCAGCTTCCGATTATCATGCTGACTGCCAAAAGTACAGAGTTTGATAAGGTTCTGGGGCTTGACAGCGGTGCAGATGATTATCTGACAAAGCCTTTTGGCAATATGGAGCTGTATTCTCGTATTCGTGCGTTGCTTCGTCGAACGGATAAGAGCAGTATGGATAAAATCTTGCGTGTGGGTGATGTGATGCTGGATACGAATCGGCATTCCATCACGGTAGGCAATGAAACCATTGCCTTGACCTGTAAGGAATTTGATCTGTTGGCGCTTCTGATGCGGAATCAAGGACTGGTGCTCAGTCGGGAACAGATTCTGCAATCGGTGTGGGGATATAACTATGTGGGAGAAAGCCGAACAGTGGATGTCCATATCCGAATGCTGCGATCAAAGCTTGGCAACAGCGGAAATTTGATTGAAACTGTGCGCGGAGTCGGATATTGTTTTTCGAATCTGACAACTGAGGCAGCGTTATGAGTAAGTTTCTGATTCGATATTTTGCATTGCTTGGCGGCGGTGTTGTGCTGCTGATGGCATTGCTTTGTGCGGGAATTCTATGGCAATTTGACTTAATGGAAGCAATGCCGTGGCTTCTGATCGGAGTCATTGCAGTGGGAATTCTGCTGGGGATTGCTGCTGTACTGTGCAGCCGAACTGCAACAAAATCCATTGCAGCGACTGTGAACGCCCTGCCCTTTGACGGTAAGGCTGAGGAAAGCATCTATTCTGAGCTTCTGCCGCTGATGCATCGCATTGCCGAGCTGCATCATCGTATGGAAGAGCAGCGTTATGATCTTTCCGATCAGCGAGAGCGCTTGCAGATTCTGATGGAGAATATGCGGGAAGGATTGATCTTAACAGACAGCACCGGTGAAATTCTGACATACAACAGTGCAGCTCTGCATCTGTTGGGTAAGGATTCCCATATGGTTCATCCGCCCCATTCGGTTTATGCGCTCAATGACAGTGCTGTATTTCACGAGATTGTTTCCGAAGCATTGGGTGGTGAGCATGGAGAGACAGTTGTATATTCAGGTGATCTTGCCTGTCAATTAATCGCCAATCCGGTAGCGAATCCTGCAGCGGATGTTCACGAAACCGGCGGTGTGGTTCTGGTGCTTCTGGATATTACCGAACGGGAAAAGCGGGATGCACTTCGTCGGGAATTTACATCCAATGTATCTCACGAGCTCAAGACACCGCTGACTTCCATCTACGGTATTGCGGATATGCTTGCTACGGGTCTGGTAAAATCAGAGGATGTCAGCGGATTTTCTCGCCGGATTCGGGATGAATCCTCACGGATGATTACGCTGATCGAAGATATTATACGCCTATCCAGACTGGATGACGACAGTTTTTCTGAGGAAGTGGTCATGATTGATTTGTATCAGACAGCCAATGCCGTTCTGATGCAGCTGCAGCCGACTGCCGAGGAAAAGCATCTGACCATGACCCTTCGCGGCAGCAGTGTTACGATGCGTGGTGTGGCGGTGATTGTAGAAGAAATGCTGTATAATCTTTGCGACAATGCGATCAAGTATAATATCGAGGAAGGCAGCGTGAAAATGACGGTGAAGCAAACGCCTCATCATGCCATCTTCACGGTAACGGATACAGGAATTGGCGTATCACCGGCCGATTGCGAGCGGATTTTCGAGCGGTTTTATCGCGTAGATAAGAGTCATTCCCGTCAGATCGGCGGCACGGGTCTGGGACTTTCCATTGTAAAACACGGAGCAGCATTTCACAATGCAAAAATCGAGATGAAAAGTCAGTTGGGAAAAGGGACGAAAATCTCTTTGCTATTTCCGAGAGAATAAAAGCAAACAGCCTGAGAAGTACAGACTTCGCAGGCTGTTTTTTGTTTGTTGGAAGGGCAACGCTAAGCCCAGAATGCATTGATTGCAGCATTCCAATCGGATTCTGTCGGATAGCGGAGCACCTCGGTATTTAGGAGTGTACCAAGCTCATAGCGGATTATCGTAATGGTTAAGTGCTCCCGATTGGCAAGAAATTGCACAGCCGGCAGAAGCTGCTGCTGGTGCCAGAGAAAGATTTGAAAGGAGATTTCGTTGGTTCCGCTTCCAAGAGAGCATCGAACCTCGCTGCGGGCCGCATCGAAAACCGGTGAGGTGATTTCAATGCAGTGATCCAGATAGCGCATGGTATCGGGATCCCATAAAAAGATTGCGAATAAGCGGTTTTGTTCTTCGTTGGATAATGGCAGCAGCAGATCATAATGTCCATCGAAATTGCAGTCTTGGATGATATAAGTATCCTTGAGTGCAGTAGTCTGTGCTTCGGTCAAAGGATAATGCAGCGTCTGATAGCTGCCGCCTGCAAGACGAAGATTGATACCGTCTGTATGAAAGCGATAAAAAAAGTGAAGCGGATGGGGATCCCATTCGTGTTCTCCATATTGGGGGTTGACAGGAAAGCGCTCTGTGGATACATAGGTAGTTGTGGTGGAGATCGGCAGAGTCTGCTCTGCGGCAGTAGTTGTTACAGGATTTTGCGGTTCTGTATCTGCCGGCTGTGATTGCGTGGTTGTGGTTGTGGTATCGGTGATTGCGGGTATGGTAACGGGCGCAGTCGTGGTGTCGGCAGTGGATGATTGTATCGATGTGCTGTGATCCTTGTCAGTACAGGCGCAGCAAAGCAAAAGTGCGATGCATAAAGCAGCCGAAAAGCGTAATGGTCGGAGCATAAGATTTTTGATTCTCCTTTTGATAGCAGTCAATATATTATAGCATTGTGCAGCCCTGACTGTCAAGCGCAGAAATAGGAGCAGCCGATTGGATCTTATGAAAAATACATGAAAATCCGATTCGCATATCGAAATTTGATTGACAGTACGCTGAAAATATGGTAATATAAATCTGTATGAATTTACATTCCGAAAGGGGATTGTTATGATACAGATCCAATGGAAAAGAGCAGCAGCAGCGTGCTTATCGTTAATGTTGATCGGAAATGGCGCAGGACTGACATCGGGATTGGTTTCGGCAGAGGCTTTGACATTGAATTCTTTTTCTTCTTCACTATCTGTCAAGGAATTTGCCCGTAATCTGCAAGTGTTTTGCAGCTATGATCGGGCGGAGGACTCTTATGAAACGCTGACATTTCGTGCCGAAGAGGGCGTGCTGTATGCGGATGGCAATGCTGTCGGTACAGAATGGGGAGATTTGCAGGTACAGAATCATAGCTTAACGATCGTGCCGGAATCCGGACTCTATAAGAGTTTTCTGCAGCGGGAGGAATCTGCGCTTGCCTTTGAAGACCATGCCGAAGCATGGGGTTATCTGGTTTCGGAAGAAAATGGTGTGTTGACCATAGAGAATCCGTTTCAGACAGCACGTCTAATCGTAAAAGCGCCGGGAGCCGTGGATCGTCTGGGTGCAAAGGCGGTGGTCAGCGGTTATCGGGATCTGCATATTCTGCAATATGAAACCAGTGCAGAAGCATATGCAGCCTATCAGAAATATGAAGCAGATCCCAATGTGGTATATGTGCAGCCTTCCCGATATATATCCGTTGCGGGAGAGCGTTCTTCTCTTGCATCTGAAGCACAAACCATGGGAATCGAGAGTGATACTTATTATACATGGGGTGCACAGTATCTGAACACTGCTGCATTTTATGAGCAGTTTCTGGCAGATGCAGATTCGCTGCCGGAGATCGTGGTTGCCGTTTTGGATACCGGCATCAATGCAGAGCATGATATGGTAAAGGATCGGATTGCGGAAGGCGGTGTCAATTTCTCAAGTTCCGGTGATGATACGCCCAATGATGACTTTGGTCATGGTACCCATTGCAGCGGAACCATCTGTGAGCTGACTCCCGAGCAGGTCAAGATCCTGCCCATCAAAATCTTTGACCAGTCTGGCAAGGCTTCGGAAGAGCAGATCTATGCCGGACTCATGTATGCCATCGAACAGGATGCTGATTTGCTGAATATGAGTTTTGGCGGACTTGGTGTGAGTCCTCTGGAAGCAGAGGCTATGGCACTTGCCGATGAAAAAGGAATTCTTTGCTGTGCAGCAGCCGGAAATAATGCAGATAAAGCAGAGTATTATTATCCGGGCGGCATTGAAAGCTGTATTACCGTTGCTGCCATTGATCAGGAAATGGAGCTTGCTGCATTTTCCAATTATGGATCGCTGGTGGATGTGTGTGCACCCGGTGTAGCGATTCGCAGCGGTACCATTGGTGAGAATAATCCCATGGAGACATGGGATGGCACCAGCATGGCAACACCTCATGTGACTGCTTGTTGTGCAATGCTCCTGCTGCAGAATCCGAAGATCACGCCCACAGAGGCCTGTACGTTATTGGCGGTCAATGCGGTGGATCTGGGAGAGCAGGGCTATGATGATGAATTTGGCTGGGGCTTGGTTTCCATGGGCGAGTTTCTCTTTACCGATGGCAGATGTGCCGCGCCGGAGTTTTCTGAAACATCCGGAAACTACGGAAAAGGGCTTGTTGTAGAAATCGAATGTGCGACGGAAGACACTCAGATTTACTATACCATTGACAGTACAGAGCCTACAGCAGAAAACGGTTTGCTGTATACTGCGCCGATTGTGGTTCACGCCACAACGCGAGTACGTGCCATAGCCGTGAAGGAAGGCAGCCTTGACAGCTATGAGGCAGAGGCGGTCTATTCCATCGGCGGCTTGGATGTCGCTGCTCCATATATCATTGAAAACGGAGTGCTGACAGCATATCGTGGTGTTTCACGCCGCTTGACCATTCCTTCCTCCATTGACGGACAAACTGTGACAGCAATTGGTGCATCTGCCTTTGCAGAGCATCCTTACTTGCAGGAATTGATACTGCCTGAAACAGTTACTGTTATTGAGGAAAATGCATTTTATGGATGCTCTGAGCTGAAATCTGTCCGTGCAGATGGTGTCAGCCGTGTTGGTGCGTTTGCCTTTTCGGAGTGTAAAGCGCTGAAAACGGTATCTTTTTTCTCCGGATTGACCACATTGGGAGAAGCAGCGTTTCAGAATTGTGCAGCATTGGAATCTGCTTCCTGTGATTTGCTCAAAGAGTTGCCGGATCGTGTATTTTATCAATGCACTTCGCTGCAAAGTGTGCTGCTGCCGCAGTTGACCTGTATGGGCGATGAGGTCTTTGCCGGCTGTTCTGCCATGACGCAGCTGCGTTGCCCATGGGAGTCTATGGTAGCAATCGGCGACAGAGCTTTGCAGGAATGTACTGCATTTGCCGGAAGCTTACGGTTCTCTGCATTGGAGCAGCTGGGAGAGGGCGTATTCTGTGGTGCAAGCGCATTGCTGCGGGTTGCATTACCCAAACAGATCACCGATCTGCCTCGTTTAACCTTTGCAGGCTGTACCTCCTTGCGTCAATTGGAGCTTCCCGGTGTGACCGTGCTGAGGGATCAATCGCTTGCTGTGCAGCAAACCGGCTTCGGACTTATGTTGGATTTGCCCTTTGAACAGATTACGGTACTGGGTACAGATGTATTTTATGGCTGTCCTTTGGGCGAACGAGGTGAAGAAATCTGTTTTGCCTCGTTGCAGTCGGTGACATTTCGAGCTTTTGCCGGCGTGTATGCCGATCATTTGTCGTTCCCGAATGCCACGAAGGTGATGCGGGATGCGTTTGTCTATGCAGCCATTGGACTGCTGGAGTTTCCGGCTGTAAAAACACTGTCTGAGCATGCAATTGCACAGACAGATTGGGTGTTGCTGAGTGATTCATGCACTGAGCTTGCCGAGGAGGCAATTGCTGCAGGCGTGCGTATCTATTGTGCATCGCCCTCTGAGGCATTGCGTGCCTATGCAGCAGCGCAGGAGGCAGAACTGACCGACACGCCTACTTTGATCTATGCCTTTGGTACCCAGAGCCATACACAGCAATATGCGCCGATCACACTGACCATGCTGACTGTAGGCAGCGGTATTGTCTATCGGTGGTATGCAGTTGCAGAGGATGGCAGCAAGGTATTGCTGCCCGATGCAATTGATGCATCGTATCGGCCTCCGGTTACTGAGGCAGGCAGTAAACAGTATTGCTGCGAGATGACGGATACACAGGGCAAGCAGCAATCGATTGTCTTTACAGTTACCATAGCAGCAGTCGAGCAGGAGCAGCTGACGGAAGAACAAGCGGTATATGTTACCGATGATCAGTCTCATAGTTTGTTGTTTGTTCCGGAATATGATGCGGAATATACCATCTATGCCTGGGGCGATGTGCTTTCGCAAGCATTTTTGACCGATATGCAGGGAAATATTGTTTCTTTGCTGACAGAGCAGCCGGACGGCAGTGAACGCTGTACCTTAATGTTGGAAAAGGGCAAGCAGTATTTGCTTCACACGACACCGATCTGGAGCGGCGTATATATGCTGAAGGCAACACGCAATACACCGCAGGGAGTGCTGTTGTCTGATATGCAGATTACCTATGATCGGTTCTTTTATCCCAATTCGCAAGGTGATATTCCAACCTTTACGGTAACCACGGAAGATGGTACGCTGTTACGGCAGGATGTTGATTATCTGGCAGTGTATCGTCAGCACAACAGCAGAGGCATGGTATATCTGTTTGGCATTGGCGCATATCTGGGCTGTATGCCCATACCGATCACGGTATATGAGCAGATTATTGCCGATACCCCGCACACGGTTATGCTGGAAAGCGATACGGATTCTGTAACCTATCTTCTGATTCCCAAGACCAGCGGGCGATATTATTACTATGCAACATTTCTTCCCGGCTATGAGGAAGAACGGATGTATCATCTGCAAAAGGGCAGTCTGGTACCCAATCATCGCTATTACGCCATTGATCCGATGGCAGTGATCACGGATATCAATGGCATAGAGCTTTCGAAAAATGATAACAGCGGCGGCAACGGCATGTTCCGAGGTACAGTGCAGCTGCAGGCAGGACAGCGGTATCTGATTACTTGTACAGCAAAGACAGCGGCGTATTTTTCACTGGTTGTAGCGAAAAAGGTGTACAATCTGTCGGATGCTTATGTGGATGGTATTGACGGTTATGTATATCAAGGCAGTGCAGTATCCCCTGAGATTTCACTGGAGCTGAACAATGTGGTTCTGACTCCGCAGGTGGATTTTGTACAGGTGAATCAGCATCACGATGTACCGGGTTATGCAACGGTCATTGCGCAGGGGATCGGATTATATACCGGCACGGCAAAGCGTACTTATCAGATTGATTATCGCGGACCGGATGCAGCAGCACCGACGCTGGAGATGGGCGGATCTCTTCTGTTGAATTTTACGTCACAGCGCACCCATGCAGTATGGTTCGAGGCGAAGAGTGCACATTTCGAAACGAATCTGGATACCTATCGGATCTCGGTTGATAACGGAAACAGCAAACGGCTGCGATATAGTATTTATCTGTATGATCCGAAAACGGATAGTTTTTCGCTGATACAATGCGGTGAGGGTACCAATGATTATGAGCTGAAGAACGGTCGGTATTGCGTGGTATTCTATCATGTGAACAGTATGCGTCTGACTGAGCACGCCATATCCATCCGACAGCCGTATTCTTTGGCAGATGCAGAGATTAACGTAGCGCCCCAGTATTATACGGGCGGCATTATCCAGCCTGCCGTAGAGGTGATATGTGACGGTGTCACACTGATACAGGATGTGGATTATTATATTCGGTATTTTGAAGATCCTGTCATGTTTGGTGTCCATCCGTTTTTGGTGGAGCCGAAGCATACCAGCTATGGCAGAATTGCGGGTGAGTTTGAAATTGTGGTGAATCTGCCCGAAGATGCACCGCTGTTGACTGTCGGTGAACATACTACATCTGTAACATTGCAAGATCGTTTGTCTGTTTATCGATTTGTGCCTGAAACCGATGGTACTTATATGCTTTCCAATGCCCAGGTCATGGATGTGGTACTGCGTGCTTTTGATGAGACCGGCGAAATTCTTGCACAAGCATATGGTACAGGCGAGCAATATGCAACCTTTGATGCCGCTGCCGGGAAAACCTATTATATCATGGCGAAATTCAACGGTGTATTGCGTGAAGGTACGATTCATTTTTCGTTGACAGATGATTATCATCTGCTGACAGAATGTGAAGCAGATGCTGCGCAAATGTCATGGACAGGGGAGGAGATCATACCGCAGGTTCGGTTTTTTGATGGTGATATCCAGCTGACAGAAGGTGTGGATTATGAGCTGCGTTATTGCAATGATAATGTCAATGTCGGTACTGCCATAGCACATTATCGTGGCATTGGCGAATACTTTGGTGAATGCGAGGTTCCCTTCTCGATTGTGGCAGCCGATTTGTTTGCTTTACCGGATATGGAGTCTTTTCCTGTGCTGCTGGATGAAATCAACAACGGACAGGAGAAAACAGAATGTGATTATCTGATCTATCGGTATACTTCGGGCATCAATGCTCCAATGAAGCTGGATCTGTTTGATGTGCACTGTTTGTTGACAGCACAGCTCTATGACGAAGAAGGACATTTTCTTGACAGCATCACAACCAAAATGATAGCTGATATGCAATTTACCATGCAAGCCGGCGAAACGATTTATGTGCTGATTTCCGCAACCGATATTGCAAGCTGGAATCAGACTTTCAGTCTGCTGATTTCAGAATGTGATACGGAGGGCTATCAGCTGAAAACAGATGCCGAAAATGGAGTCATCTATCGGATGCATCCTGCCCTTGGCTATGCAGAGGTATATCGCTTTGCCGAAACGATTTCTGCTGTGACGCTGCTGCCTGAAATCGAGGGAATTCCGGTTTCGCATATACCGGAAGCATTATTCTGTGATCTTCCGAAGCCCTTTGTGGTATATGGTTATGCAGGCTGTAAAGCAGCACAATATGCCGATCAATATGGCTTTGTGTATCGGGAAAACGATGTGCCGACAGGCGGGGATTTCGTGAAAGGCGATTTCAATGGCGATGGCAGATGTTCTATGGCAGATCTGGTGCTGCATCATCATTCTGTGACTGAGACAGGAGAGATCGTGTTGTCACAACATCAGTATCTGCTTGCCGATTTGGATGGCGATGGTATGATGACATTGCTGGATACGCTTGTTCTGATGCATTGGGTGATGGAAAATCCAATGGAGAACAGATAAATATCTCTTGACATTTTTTGCAAACTGTTCTATAATAATTAAAGTATGTGCAATTAAGGAAAGGCGGTTTTATCATGCTAAAAAATACCGAAAAAACAATGGAACAGATCGTTTCGCTTTGTCAGGGACGTGGTTTTGTATATCCCGGTTCTGAGATTTATGGCGGTCTGGCAAACACGTGGGATTACGGTCCTCTCGGTGTTGAGCTGAAGAATAACATCAAGAATGCCTGGAGAAAGAAGTTTATCCAGGAGAGCCGTTTGAATGTCGGCTTGGACAGTGCCATTCTGATGAATCCTCAGACATGGGTTGCCTCCGGCCATATTGGCGGCTTTTCGGATCCGCTGATGGACTGTAAGGAGTGCAAGACTCGTCACAGAGCCGATAATTTGATTGAAGATTTTGATGGCACCAATCCCAGCGGTTGGAGCAATGAAGAAATGCTCAGCTATATCCGTGAGCATCATATCTGCTGTCCAAACTGCGGCAAGGAAAACTTTACCGATATCCGTCAGTTTAATCTGATGTTTAAGACATTTCAGGGTGTTACAGAGGATAATAAGTCTGAGCTGTATCTTCGTCCGGAGACAGCACAGGGTATTTTCGTAAACTTTTCCAATATTCAGCGTACCACCCGCAAGAAGGTACCCTTTGGTGTTGCACAGATCGGCAAGTCTTTCCGTAATGAGATTACGCCCGGCAACTTTATTTTCCGTGTGCGTGAGTTTGAGCAGATGGAGCTTGAGTTCTTCTGTAAGCCCGGTACTGATCTGGAGTGGTTTGATTATTGGCGCAGCTTCTGCCGTGATTGGCTGCTGAGCCTGGGTATCAAAGAGGAGAATCTGCGTTTGCGTGATCATTCTCCCGAAGAGCTTTGCTTCTATTCCAAGGCCACAACAGACTTTGAATATCTGTTCCCCTTTGGCTGGGGTGAACTTTGGGGTATTGCAGATCGTACTGACTACGATTTAACGCAGCATATTAAGACCAGCGGCAAGTCTCTTGAGTATTTTGATCCGGAAACCAATGAGAAATATGTACCTTATGTCATTGAGCCTTCCTTGGGTGTAGAGCGTTTGTTCCTTACCGTGGTGACTGAGGCATATGATGAGGAAGAAATCATTTCGCTCGATAAGAATGGCAATGAGAAGAAGGATGTTCGTACTGTAATGCGGTTCCATCCTGCTCTGGCACCGTTCAAGGCTGCTGTGCTGCCTCTGGTTAAAAAGCTGACACCGCAGGCAATGGAAGTCTTTGATATGCTTTCCAAGAAGTTCCATGTGGATTTTGATGAGACCGGTACCATTGGTAAGCGGTATCGCCGCCAGGATGAGATCGGTACCCCCTTCTGTATCACCTATGATTTTGATACACTGGAGAAGGATAACAGTGTTACCATCCGTGATCGTGATACCATGGAGCAGGTTCGTGTTCCGATTGATCAGTTGGTAGCATATCTGGAAGAAAAAATCGCATTTTGAGATAACAGTATAAAGTAATCCCCATAAAGAGTATGACTCTTTATGGGGATTGTTTTTATGTTCGGTGGAGTATCGGGATCCAAACAGCAATCGGAGTTTAGGTAGCTGAGTGATTGTCGAAGTCATTTTCTGCTGTGGATTCCATTTTTTGATTGTGCTTATGCGCAATCATTTGCTTTATGAGCGAATATGGCAGCAACCAGATTCCGTAATCCAAGATACATAAGATAGAAAGCCATTTGCATGGTGAAATCAGAAATGCAATGAGTATCAGTATCCCACCGACACATGGAAACCCTGATATAAACCTGCCTTTTCTTTTGCTGAGCACCACGGCAGTATAGGTCATTATGAGAAAGAATAGACCAATTGTCCCGACGGCAATACAAGGAATCCACTCTGATAGATTCAGTTGATTGTTTGGCATTGTGTTCACCTGCAAATTAAAATTTCATGATATTGGGATCACTATCATGATATCAAATTCCATCAGAAAAGTCAAGGCACAAAAAGCGCCGCCTCCGATTGGTTTTCGGAAGCGGCGCTTGTGCGTATTGGGAAGTGCTCGGATTAAGCCTTAAATACGGCACGAGCGAAGTTGTAGATATGTGCATGGATGCAGTTATCACCGTGATATCCGCCATTGACATAGTGCCAGATATGGGGAACATTGTTGTTGGTGAAGTTCTGGTGATAGCCGTTGGGGGTGGTGTAAACGACTTCATCGTTGGAGCCTGCAGTGAGGAATACCAGAGAAGGTGCTTCTTCTTCGCTTGCCCACTTGAAGCTGCCGGTAACACCGGGAGCTGCACAGATGGCACCCACATAGCCAAACAGATCCGCACGCTTCATACCAATGAGCAGAGCCTCTCTGCCGCCCATGGAGAAGCCGGTGATGGCAGTATTCTCTCTGCCGGTCTTGATGCTGTAAGTCGATTCGATATGGGGCATCAGATCCTTCACCAGATCGTTGATGAAGTTATCATAAGCAGCGTTGTTGGCATCATCCATCGCAGAGCAATTTTCCTGCGTAGCGCTGGAGTAGATGTAGGGGAATACCACGATCATATCCTCAGCCTCGCCGGAAGCGATGGCATTGCCGATGATCTGACGGGTATACATGGTACCGTTGCCCTTGATGATCATACGATCCTGGTTTTCCCAGTAACCATGCATCACATAGAGAACGGGATACTGCTTGCTTTCGGTATAGCCGGCAGGCAGCAGAATGTTATAGGGCTTGTTGCGATTGCAGGTGGTGGAATAGTAGGTGCCGCTCTTGACTGTGCCATAGGAGACACCGGCTTTTTCCTGCTTTGCATCGCTGGTTTCATATTCGGAAACCGCAGCAGCCACAACAGGCGTGTACTCAGAGATGGTGCGCATTGCAGCTACAGGAGGAACATCGCCATCCACAATCTCACCCTGAGCAGGGTAATCTTTCACCTGACCGGTCAGATACTTTGCATACCAAACCAGATCGGAAACGGAAACACGCTGATCCTGATTCACATCGGCAGCAAGCTTTGCCAGAGCATCGTCCTCAAAGCCCAGAACGATCTTCTTTGCAATAGCGAAATCCGTACCGTCAATGGTGCCATCGGAGTTTGCATCGCCAAGGAGAAGCTCAAAACCGGCAGGACCGTCGATCACAGTGCCGGGCAGAGCGCCGATTGCCTCATCAATATAGAAG
>JAFXJT010000055.1 GCA_017532085.1 Oscillospiraceae bacterium
CAATGCCGGCAACACTGTCGATGCAACTGACACGCATACTGCAAACGGAATCGCCTCAAAGAAGAAAGAGCAAATTAACCGGACTGCATTGTTTTCTGATCCTTCGGATGACGAAGTCATTGCCGAGAGTGATATTTCGGATTTTATTGACTTTTTGGATGCACAAATACGCAAACCGCTCTCTGTTGACAATGACGAATTGGACGTTTTTCTGTGGCAGATTGACGAGCAATTAAAGAAACTCTCTTCTGAGGAATCAAAAAGTGCATCTTTTGCATTGAAGCAATCCTCTGCCTCAAAAGATTGTTTGTTAAGCGCTGAGGAACCGGATACAAATGCAAATTCCATTTCAGCGCAAAGAAAATCAGCGGACAGCAATATGGAAGATGAGATTCTTCTGAGAGAGCAACGAAAGAAATATGAATGCCTTCCTGTTGGACCGGTACTAGACAATTATGCTTCCAGAACAGTGCTGCTGGCATTGCCGGGATGCGGCAAAACAACGCTTGCAAAACGAATTGCGCTGGCTTATGCAACAGGTAATATTGATTGCTTGGAGTCGTATCATCTGCCCGAAGGCATGGTTCCGCTGCTTTTGTACTGCAGAAGCTTAAATGAGGAAGCGTTTGACGAGGGACACGATTTTATTCAAATTGCTTATAAAATGTTTTGCAACCAGTTCCCGTTGGTAGTCGAGGATATTGGTGTGTTTGAACGTATGTTAAACTATCATCTTGAAGCAAACAAATTGCTTCTGATCATTGATGGATTGGATGAAGTGCTTTCTGTCGAGAAGCAAGAACTGTTTGCCAAACGATTGCTCTCTTATTTATCAAACAACCGCAAAGCGCATCTGATTTTGACTTCTCGTCTTGCTTCCTATGTTAATGATGACCAAAGCACAAGATACATAGACCAAATCCCGCAAATCCGACGCAATAGAATATTGCCGATGTCCATGGAACAGATCGATCATTTTGTTCGGAAATGGCATGATGTTTTATATCCAAACGACGTATCGAAAAGGAAAAATGCGGAAAGCATCAGTGTTCAGTTGAGACAGCCTGCGTTCAAATACCTAAAAAAGATGATTCAAATCCCATTGCATCTTGCGAACATTATTCTTGTCGCGAAAGAATATGGCCGAATCCCGAATGATAAGGTTCAGCTTTATGAGGATTATTTGAAAATCGCATTAAACTGGAACACACCGGGCAACATTCAATCGACAGATCTTAAGATTGCATTATCCTATCTCGCATATCATATGACAAAAACAGAGCATCTGCGGTTTGACCGCGTATCGCTTGAGAAGCTGCTGCTGAAATGCTCTGTGGATTTGGATTGTGAATTAAGAACACCTATTGACGAGAATAATGTACAATTAATCATTGATCAGCTGGAAGAGCGAACCTGTGTGATTCAGAAACATGGTCAAAAAGCGGGATATTTTGAATTCTCCCACAAAAATCTGCAAGAGTATTTAGCGGCATATGCAATTACCAAAGGGTACACTGAAGATTTGTACTTGCCGGCAGATTTCGTTGCAAAGCATTATCGCAAGACAGCTTGGCGAGAAGTCATCATACTAATCACCCTCAGTGTTCCAAGGATGCAAAGGCATGCCATCATTTCCTTCTTAATTAACGAAGCGGAAACGAATGAGGATACCTATCATGCTACAAACATCTTGTTTGAGTTGATTGCCAATGGAGTGCAAATGAATCCCAATCAAAAACATGCCATATACGATTTGATTTTTAAGGAGCATATTACTGATACGCAAATCATCCAGATCGGTGAATTGGTGGAAGACAGCAACGCGGAAGACTTCAAACAATATATACAAATGAAATTTAACGAAAGCGTCCAAACCGGTGAAAATCATTATGCTTTTGCCATGGCGGCGATTACCGTTTTCGAATTGCTGAAAAACGAGCAAATACCTCTTGAAGAAGCGCAAAAACTAGTAATGCAATCGAGCGATACGGAACGAATCACAGGGTTATATATATTTTCCTTGTTGAGCTGGTGTCAATATTGCAACATTAAAGGTGCGTTTCCACTTCAAATCATATCTCTTTCCGAGCGCTTTGAATCCCAGCTTCACCAATTGCTGCGGCAAGAGTCAAAGTATTTGTCGGATGCAGCCACTGCGTTAAAGGATATGGTTCTGGCGGGTTACGATCTATCAGAGGCGTTTTTTGATTACGAGATATTTGAAAATGCAATCCGATGCTTAGAAGCAGAAAAACTGACCGTTGCAGCGGAAAAGATCCTCTCGGTGTTTCCCGTTAACTACTTGACCTTGACATATTGCATGAAGAATCACTTGCAACCACTCAGAGCTAAATATATCAGCAAATACAGAGAACATTTGATGAACCCGGAAAAAGCAGAGGAGACCGTATTTTTGTTTTCCGTTTGCTTGATGCTGGGCTGCTGGGAGTTCTCTTCAGAAGCGTATTTAGAGGAATTTGCAGTATTAGAAGTATATTATTTGAAGAATCGTCGCTTCACCGATGATGCGGCAAAATGCAAAATGAAAATGCTTCGGAAACAATTTTCTGATATGGCGGATCCTTTGTCTGCCGGTCTGGCTTATCACCAATATGCTGAATATGAGAAAGCGAAAGCTGCGTTTACCATTGCATATGAGCATGGAAATACAACCGTATGCAACAATTTGGCATATATGTTGCGGCGGGGTGAAGTGGATGAGGTCATATTAGAAAACCGGTCATACACGGTTGAAGAATTACTGGCTGAGGGAATAGCCCGGAAAGAACCATTTTCGCTGGTGAATTATGCGTTATACTGCTCTTTGCAAACAACGTCTTTTGATTATTACAAAGGACTGCTGATTGTGAAGCAAATAGAATCACCATCCGTTGCCACAATGAATAGAATTTATACATGGTGGGAAGCGCTGGCAAACGAGGGTGATGCTGAAGGGTATATTGTAATTGCATGGTTGCTGGAACTGGGCCTGATCTCGGATACTTCTTTGGGATCCTTGCATGAATTAAAAACAAGAATAGGAATATAGAACCTCGTAAAGGTGCGTGATGGATTGTCACGCACCTTTTTTGCTGCATAAAATCACAAATATGTTTGCAGCAGGTTACTGCGTCGAAAAGGATGCTGTGTTATGATAGAAACAGAAGCAATCATCACACAGCTTCCGAAAAAAGCAGCCATGGCAATGGATGACGAATGCGTTCTTCACAATCCGGCAACCTCCGGGTAACTCGTGATGAATAAGAAAGAACCGGCGTGCTTTTCTTTGGCAACCCACGCAAGATTGTCTGGAGCTGCAGTGAAATATTGTGGGTATTCCTGTGCAAACTCGGCTGTCTGCAACATAGATTCTGCTATCCCACTTGACGAGAACCATATGGCAAATGACCGGCAACATCATTCTTTATTTTGTGTTACAGAAAGCGATTAACGTGTCGGTTGTGAGTTACTGACAAACCCGGTATGATATGCGATAATATGATCAAAGACGAGGCAATCGTCACAATAAACAGAAAGAGAGCGTGAACAATTATGATCAATCAGCGCAAACGAGAGCTTATGATGAAGATGATAGCAGATCCCAAGGTTAGCCCCAGAGCGAAGAAAGCTCTGAGAACATTTCTGGCAGATGCTTACAGATGCTATCAAGCACTGAGTATGTGCAGCACGAAGGAAAGGAGGCTGACATGATGGTAACAATATGCATTCTGACCGGTCTTAGCTTGGCTGCTTGTGGATTCATAATCGCATGGGCAACGAATAAAGGGCGCAACAGAACCTCCAAACGTGTGCCTTCTCCGCTTCCGCGCCGTGTCAATATGGGTACATGCTTAAAAACCAAACCGGCGATTTCCAAGGGAGGAAGGAAGTGACCTATCATGACGAAGTTGCCGGGGAAGCTGGGCTCAGAATACTACAGAGGATTTCTCACACAGCAGGGCAAGCTGTTTTATGACCGCATAAACACGCAGCTTCTCCGGAAAGACTATTCAGGCAAACTATCCTTCCCCATCAGCAATTCCGAAACCGCTGCATCGGATTGCTTTGCAGCTTACAAGGCAATCCGAGATGATCACCCGGAATATTTCTATCTGGGTTTTCAGAGCGAATTCGTTCGAAGCGGGCAGATCGGCACGTTCGCGTATTCGATACTGTATTCTCTTGAAATGATTGAAAGCATTCAACAGCAGATGCGAAAGAGCATCAATCGCATTGTACGTGGAACTTCGCACCTTCCAATGATTACACGGGAGATGCTTGTGTATGAGCGAATTGCAAGAAAACTTTCGTATGCCAATCACAGCGATGCCCGAGATCACAATATTGTGGGGCCGATTCTGATGTCATCAGGTGTGTGCGAAGGCCAGAATGCGCTGCTGTTGTTATGCTTCAGACAAATCGGCATTCCTTGCATCAAAGTATACGGCAGAACCCAAACGGAACGCTGGCATTGCTGGACCATTGCCTGGATTCATGGAACTCCTGTTCACTGTGATGTCACATGGGACGGAATGCAGGAGGGGATTGTCCGCTTCGATTACTGGAATCTTTCGGATCATCAGATTGCGGGCGATCACTTTGACTTCCAAGGCTCCCGTGTTCCTGTATGCACATCGGAAGCATTCAGCTATTACTGCTATTACAACCTTTGTGTCAACTCGTTTGAGGAGCTTAGGGCACGTCTCAAAGCGGATTCGTCAAACGGCATATCACCGATTCGGATTCATTTCAGTTATCATCCTTCATCCTGTGATTACTTAGAAGAAGCCCAAAGAGCTTGTCTGGCAGAACAGATCAGTGAAAAGTACATTCTGTATTATCATCCCACGCTGAAAAATCTGGCTGTGAAACCAATATAACATAAGGACAAGGAGAGAAAGCTATGTATCAATCAATTATCAGAGATCCGGGAGGCGATGGATTGATCCGCATTCAGCCGGATGTTTGCGGACAATATTCTGCGGTTGTAAACGGCAGCATCCTGATTGTTCCTCCCGGAACGACGGCATTCGTTGTCATCAACGGGATGCTTTCCCGCCCCTATGATTCCGGCAGATATGAGCTCTTCACAGGTGTCGATCCGTTCTTCGTAAGACTTCGGAATCTTCTGACGCGTGGAGACAGCGGAACAACTGTCTCGGTTTTCTTCGTGTCTACCGAGAAGTCCAAGTTTGTCAAACTCGGAACCGGAGAGTTTCCGTTTCGGGAGCATCGTTTCCAGCTCACAATGAAAGCGCTTGCATCATGCAGCCTTTCTCTTTCGATTTCCGATCCGCTGAAGGTGCTCCGGAAACTGGTCGGAAGCTATTGTTCTGCTTTTTCGGAGGAAGATCTTGAGCCGTGTATCGAACAGATGGTTCTCACTCCTGTAAGAGAAGCGATTGCCAGAGAGATCGGCGAACTGGATGTCGCTGCATTCAACAGCACACTCTCCGATATCGGAAATAGAGCAGCAGAAACAATCCGATCGGGGCTTTTCGAATATGGCATCAAGCTGGAACGATTTGATCTTGTAGCGATCAACATTCCTAATGCCGAGATCCGCCGGCTCTATACTTTGGAGCAGGAATACGCAGACGGAAAGACCAGAACCGATCTGGAGCTGGACCATCTGCAAAGAATATGGAGCGGCAATGTCAATCACCGCACATTAAGCGAAATGATGAGCGGAATGTCTTCACGTGGCCAGGCTTCTTCCGGAGACGCTGTCGGCAATCCCGTCGGAAACGCAGGCGGAATGGCTCCTATGATGATGCAGATGATGATGCTTTCTCAGATGCTTCCGGCCTTGCGGGAGCCGTTGTCTGCAATGACTCGCCATACGGATATGTTCGGAGGCATTTCGTCGGATGCGCAGGGAAGTACATCTTCTGCAGATGCACCTCCGCCTATGCCGGATCCATATCAACGCTGCCCGTCATGCAACGGAAGCGTAATGCGCAGCAATTCTATTTGCCCCATCTGCGGCTATCGCTTTGATGAAAGGACTGATTAAAAATGACAAGCAAAAACTACGCTGTAATTCCTGTTCTTGCTGCAATCGTTATGATTCCTCAGCTTTTGTTTTGGTGGTTTTCACCTGTGTCAGCGGCTGCCTATCTGGCAGTATACATCGGCGGCACGATGCTGACTGTGGGAATTCCTGCTGCGTATTTCCTGACCTATTGGAGCAGCAATCTTCGCCAGACAGCAGGACTCGCAGTTGTTTCCGGTGTCCTTGAACTTGCAGTTATTATGCTTTCTGCCTTGCTTTTGGGGATGGATGTTTCAGTCAGATCCGCCGTGTTCGTATTTATCATCACTGCGCTGATGTGCCTGATTGTGCTGATTCCCATGATAAGCTCTGCACGGAAAGCACAGAAACAGGGAGTGTATCCAGTGATGCCTCCTGCAGAACCCGACAATTAGGCAATGCCTGCCAGACAGGAGCGCGGCAGTCAGAGATCCGATGTGCAGCCGTATCATCCCGATCCTTCGTATGTGCTGCAAAAAGCTTCTGCTGGCAAGCCTCTGTCCCCGGAAATTGTATCGTTCAGAAAGGTAGTGATTGAATGGAACGCATCTGTAATCGCTGTGGCTGTACCAGCTTTCATTATAACCGCAGCAGAATGAGACCGGAGTGTGACTTGTGCGGCACTCCGCTGTCTGATCCTCAGCAAGATCAGCAGCTGATGCAATATGACAGAACTTATTCTCAAGCCATGAATCACTTGGCTGCCGGCAACTGGGAACAAACCATCGCTCTTCTTCAGCCGTTATTGAGCGAGTATCCCGCTGAAAAGAGACTGTATCTGGCAATCTTACGTGCGGCGACGCAGGATTTCATAGACATTCGCATGGAAAACACTACTACCAGAGACACCGCCTCTGTATCGTGGGATAAACTGCTAAGACTCGACGGCGTGACGGCTGAAATGCTCAAATACGCCAAAAAGAAACATGAAAACCACAGAGAAGAACTCGATGGTCAGAAGAATCGAATTCTCGCATGGATCTTTGCGGCTTCGATCTGTTCCATCATAGCGGGAATATGCTTCGGTGTGGGAAACTATTTCATTGGGATAGTGTGCCTGGGCTGTCTTGTGGGCTGCCTGTACAAGGTATCTCATTCCGGTCCGATCAAGGTCATTCGACAGCTTATGAGTGCTGTGCCGGATTATCATAACAATCCTTTCGTTTAGGAGGTTTCGATGAAGAAGTTCTATGAAGGCGGAGAATACTTTGTCCTATCGTCATATCGTATCAAGGCGGTTCCTATTGCGGACGAGAATGAAGTCGGAGCAGCCCTTGCAAAAACAATTTGTGAGGATGCATGTTACCTGTCTGCTGCGGGGAATGGACAGACATCCATTGAGATTCTCCGTATTGCGGGAAATCATATGGGCGGCCGGATTCAGCATCTTCTTTCGATTCGAACCCATGACAGCTCTGAACAAGATTGCGTGATCCGGCAGGAAGCACTGGTGAAAGGTATTCTTTCGATGCTGCATCATTCCGGGTATACAACGGAAGAAATCACTTATGATGGATACAGAAAGCATCTTTCTGAGATGAAAGCGGATGTTGCATGGGCATTGAAGAAGCAGGATATGCAGGACTATGGCGTGCAGGGAACATATCAATCGCCGTCAGTCATTGAAAGCGTTGATTGGAAACGAATCTACTCTGCCTTGGATGGCTCCGGCTGCAGCTTATGCGTGCAGATGATTCCCACATTATTGTCTGATCAGGAACGGAGATTCATAGCCAAAAACGCTGCGCAGTGTTCGCAAGCTGTAGACGGTATCGTTTCCAATATGCGGGATCGTCTTGCTGAAGCATCCGCAGAACGCTGGAAATACTTTGCAAGAGAAGCTTCTCATCCTTTTGCCGAAGTCAACATTATGATTGTCGGATCCGTTGCCGGTGCTGCTCTGGCAACGGCTCGGGTCAAGCAATCTGTACGAGAGAATGCGTTTCATACGATTGCTGTCTCGGACTATGATACATACAGCATTTATAATCAGCCGTGGAAAATCGCACACCTATTACGAGAAACGGATACCAAAAGCTTCGGAAAGTGGACCGCTGAGGAAGTCTCGCAGATCTTTCAGCTGCCGTTGCAAAGCAGTTATTTCATCGGTATTGAAAGCAACGCTTTCTCACTCATGCCGGAAACCGATCTGCTGCCGGAGCAACTGACATGTGCGGAAAAGCAAGGTCTTTATCTGGGAAAATCTGTGTTTTCTTCCCAGAGCATATTCGTATCCCTTGAACAGCTGCTGCTTCACACCGCCGTGATGGGAAAATCGGGTGTTGGAAAAACCACTCTTTTGAAGCAGATGATTTCCCAGCTCCATAGCTGGCACATCCCTGTTTTGATTATGGAGCCTGTCAAGCGAGAGTATCGTGATCTGATTGCCGGCATGGAAAACAGCAGGATTTTCACTGTGGAACGACCGGTGGCTCCTTTGCTCATCAATCCGTTTTATGTTCCAAAGGATGTGCTGCTTGGGGAATATAAAAGCAGCTTGCTCTCTGCGTTTAAAGCGGCGTTTTCTCTGCCTGATCCGTTGCCTGCATTATTGGAAAAGGCGATTTCAGAGGTATATCTTCTGAACGGTTGGACTGATATGAGCACAAGTTCGGATACCAATGTTTCCTTATTTGATATGGCTGATTTTGTCCGTGTTTTCAAGCGTGTGATTGCCAGATCCGCTTACAGCAGTGAAGTAAAAGGCAATATGATGTCCGGCGGTGCATTCAGACTGCAAAGTTTGATTGAAAGATGTCCCCGTACATTCGACACCATCCGTTCCACATCTGTGGAGGAGCTATTAAACGGTTGTGCCGTTCTGGAAATGGGCAACCTTGAGCCGGAACAGAAGTCGTTGGTTTCGGCATTGACACTGATTGGGATATTGGCATATTTAAAAGCCACAAGAAAGAGCGATCATTCTCTCAAAAACATCATCCTGATTGATGAGGCGCATGCTTTGCTTGATCAGGGAGAAGGCGCTACGCAGGAAGAAAAAGCACTCAACAGCACCATGACACAGCTGATGATCAATATTATCACTGAAATCCGAGCCTATGGGGTTGGAGTTGTGTTCTCGGATCAGTCGCCCTCTCGTGTCGGCGGACGAATGCTTGATAATGTGGATAATATGATTGCTTTTCGATTAAGCGGTGAAGAAGCAGAAATGCTGAAGGAGCATATCGGCGCAAAGGACAATCTCTGTGAGGTGCTCCCTTTGATGTCCACCGGTGAATTTGTACTCAAAAACCGGTTTCTCAGATCTGCACTACCCGTCAGAATGGAATATCGTTCCACTGAAGAGCCGAGACAGCATGTTTCCGATGCGCAGATTGTGAAAATGCAGAGAAAGAACGTAGCTTCTCAAACGCGGGATTGCCTTCCTTTCTCATTGTGTGAGAATATCGGATGCAACGGCTGCACAGCAGCGATCCGAGACAACGCAAACATGTATGCGGCTCGGATATTTGCCCAACGGCAGTCCAATCTGAGAACGCCGGAAGAGATTGCCGGGCATATACTCAGAATCCCGTCTGTTTTATCGGCTCGGACAGCGGCAGAGAATACTGCGTTCTTCCACAAAACCTGCAGATGCGTTGCTATACACCTTCTCAGAAAATGCGCCGTGGAAAATGGAGTGTCCTTCAGCCCGGCGGCTGTCAAACAACTGGTATCGGACATGGACAAGCAAATGAAACAAGGAGGATCCGACAATGAGTGAATTCGATGATGTTTCTATGGAAGCTCCCGAGGCTGCAGAACTTGATATTCCGGATTCTTGTGATTGGACTGATTTTGATGCCGAAGTCATTGAGGATCTCAATGATAAAACAGCAGAAACACCGGACGTATCAGAGGTATCTTTGGATCTCGGCTCCGAGGAAGAGGCAATGCTGTCAGAAGCTGAAAAAGCTGCGGACTATGCTCGATCATTTGGCTTTGAAAAAGCCGCCGACTATATTGCACGTCATTATGACGGCGACAAGTTTATTCCGGGGGATCCGATTCCCATCACTACTCGCAACATGGCTTTGGAAGGGATGCAATCCGATAACGGCGTTTCATTTGAACGAAGAACAGCAGAGCTTGCTGACGGTTTATCGGTTGAAGGCGTGTTCCCTGATTTTGAAAGCATCCACCACGTTTCACTGGGGGATGCCGCAGCCGATATGAGCCTGCACCAGCAATTCAGTGCCTGCAAAGAGGATTTTCAGGATCATATGTATGACTGTCCCGAAAAGCTGCAAGGCATAACGTTTGGGGCAATGGAGCGAATGGATCTTCCGCATGGATATACACCGCAAGGATACACATGGCAGCATAACCCCGAAACAGGCAGCTTTGATCTGGTGTCGCAGCAGGATCATGCTGTGGGTCACACAGGAGGCAATGCGTTGTGGTAATCAAATAATAAATGGATTGGAAAGATGAGCGTGATGTCCGGAAATTGTTTCGGACATCACGCTTTTGTAACATAATCAACCGTTTTATGTTACACAGAAACAAATTCGTGTCGGTTAAGAGATACTGCAATATGTATGAAATTATGCGAGAATATAGACAGAAAGAAACAACGAGGGGGAATGAAACACCGACTCTTATGGCCAACTGAACCGCAGTCCGTATTCAAAAAAAAGATCGCCAAAAAGGATAAGGAGGAAATGCCATGAAAACGATGTTGGAAACCAAGCACAAAGGATTGATCTGCTGCGAAACGCCTTCGGGAATTATCATTGCACAAAGACAGATTGCCTTGCCGGAATCGAAGATTCTTTTGCCCGAATTGCATGGCATTGAACATTCCGGTGTTTTGGCGGAAGAACCTATTATGACAGTCTCTGCTGCAATGCACGATCCATATCACATTCTGAAAGGAAGATAAAACTATGAAAAAGAACAATTCCGGTCTTGACAGACGCAATTCGAAGGGCAAAGAAGACGAGCATATTGCTCTTGCCCCAAAAGAGGATACTTTTGCCGCTGCGGCTGCGGGTGAGACGCAGTCCCCTGAAGAAGCGGAGCGCAGAATCAGTCAGCTCATTAATCATTTGCGCGAGAGAAACGTGGGTGCCCCCGATACGATAAGGGCAAGATTTGAATCAATGTTGTGTGATGTTGATATTCTCGACTCTGCAGCATACAAACATTATTCCGGTGTTTTGTTGGCAGGATCGAAAGACTTCTCTGAGTCAACAAGCTTTCAGCTGCAGTGCGGTAAGAAGAAAATCGAAATCCGCATGAATTCCGAAACGGTTGTGCACACTTTTGTTGGCATACCCGGACAGCCTATCCATGTCATAGCATTCTGTATCCATGATAAACCTGTTGCCAAGGTGGTTTGTACAGAAGCATTTTATGAGATGTTTGACATGATCGATCATTTGAAAAACAAGATTGCTGCGATGAAGCACTTCTTGAAGCTTACGGTCGAACAGCAAAAGGATATTGAAAATCAACTGAAGGGAAAACGATATCCGCTTGATGAAGGTGCGCAAAGAGCTTGTTTCCAGCAGAAAGAGGATCTTTATCTGAAATATGAAATGTGCAAGAATACATATACGCAGCAGCAGCAAAGAGAAATCGAGTTGCTTTTCTCTCAGAGAGCGATCGGCAGAGATAAATCCACACGAAAACTGGAGTATGTATTAAACATTTCAAATGTTTGCGGAGATCGCAGAGTGGTACGCCGCAAAGATATTATGCAAGAGCTTAACAAGCATCTCTACAAGCTGGATAAGGTGAAGGAAAAGGTGGCAACCTGCCTTGCGGCCAGTAATTATACAACGGAACGCGGCATGAGAATTCTTTTGGTGGGACGCCCCGGCACCGGCAAGACAACCATCGCACGCACGATTGCAGAGACCTATGGTCTTCCTTTTGATGTCATTCCGCTCGGTGGTGTCATCAGCGCTGTGGATGTGAAGGGTCTGGATTCTTCTTATGATGGCGCAGATGTAGGCTTGTTAGTGAGAAGCTTTTATTCTCTCGGAACAACAGAAGCAGTCATCGTTCTTGATGAGATTGATAAAATGGGAACCGAATCGAAAGATGGAAATCCTGTCAATGCATTGCTGGATACCTTGTCCGACGAGCACATGTGCTACGATGCGTTCTTGGAAATGGGTATTGATACGAGCAATACAATTTATATTGCAACAGCCAATTCCACACAGGGTATTCCCGATTATCTTCTGAACCGTTTTGACGTAATTTTCGTTGATGAGTATGAAGACGAAGATAAGGTTGCAATCGCAGAACGATACATGGTACCGCAGATACTCGAAATGTATGGAATCGGAGAAGATGAGATCACCTTCGATCACGATGCCTTGGTGTTTGTGGTGAAAAACTACTGCAGTGACAGCGGCGCACGTATGCTGAAGGAAAACATTAAGATGCTGGTGCGCAGTGTGATTAATACTTGGGATGAAACGCAGCATCGAGAAAAAACCACAATCACCATTGCATATGTTCAGTCTGCGTTGGAAAGCTTCATCAATGAGAACGATCCTGCATTTCTGTTTGCCAGAAATAAGGATAAGTTCCGCAGCGATGTTCGCACAGAAATCAGAAAGACGTTGGATAGCCTTGCTGTGCAGGGATTACCTCCCAGAGAAAAGGAGACAAATCTTCGAAGAGTTCAGTATCTTACTGCATTGATTCCGAACACAGGAGGCTTTGATCAGTTTGATGTAGGAAAGTTTTATGAATGCGTAGACCAATCTCACTATGGTTTGGACAGCGTGAAGGAATTGATTGCCAAGTGCTTGCATTCCAAGGCAATTCAGGGTAAAAGCTTCTCCAGTGAACGACTTCTGCTGCAAGGCGGTGCAGGAATTGGCAAGACTTCCATCTGCGAAAGCATTGCAAAAGCGCTCGGTGTGCCGTTCGTGCGTATTTCCTTGAACGGTATCAATGATGAAAGTGCTCTGAAGGGCTTTTCGCCTTCCTATATTGGAGCTGATGCAGGTGAAATTGTGAAAGGCCTTGCTCGTGTCAGAACAACCAAAGCAGTCGTGCAATTAGACGAGATTGACAAACTGGGTGCGCATAACGGCATTAAGGCGAGCAACGCACTGTTCGACCTGCTGGATAACTGTTCGACGTTTACTGACCGTTTCTTGAATGTTCCGATTGATCTTTCGGATGTGCTGTTTATTGCGACTGCCAATGATGTATCCAATATGGAACCTTGGCTGTTGGATCGCTTTCATGTGATTTATCTTGAAGGCTATACAAAGTCTGACAAAGAGCAGATTCTGTTGCATTACCTGATTCCCAGAATTGAGCAGGAATATGCAGCAATCCATCTGAAGATTGATATGACTCCGGCTGCGGTAACGATGTTGATTCATGATTATTGCACATCATTCGGTGTTCGTGATCTTGAAAAGGCTGCGAGAAAAATTGTAATCGACAAGCTGTATAAGGAACCGTCCGCTGCGCATATCAAGATTGATTCCAAGGATATCATGGAGAGTATGGGTGTGAAGCCTGTTCCTCGCGGCAATCTGCTGAAGAAAAATGTTCCGGGTTTCTCCAAAGCGCTGGCAGTAACCAGTGGAAATTGCGGCATGGCATTTGCAATTGAAACTGCGATTATTCCCGGTGAGGACAGCACCTGTATCACCGGATTGCCGAAAGAGAGCACGATTGACAGTGTAAAACTTGCGAAAACCTTTATTCGTTTGAATTACACCTCTGAGGCCAAAGATTTTGGTGTACATTTACACTTTGGCGAAGGCGCTGTTGTGAAGGACGGTCCGTCTGCCGGTGTAGCGATTTTGGTGTCCATGCTCTCCGCTGTATTTCATACTCCTGTGAACGGAAATGTCGCATATACAGGTGAGATTGATTTGTTCGGCAATGTTTTTGCAATCGGCGGAACCATTGCGAAAATCCAGGCTGCCGCCGATACCGGTTGTGAAAAGGTGTTTATTCCGTATGACAACTATTGCCAATTGCAAAAAGAAGACATCGAGAAATTCAGTATTGAAGTGATTCCGGTGCAGCATGTGTCCGAAGTCATCAATGTGGTTCTGCCTACTTTGCGCAAAAACAAGACGAACAATTGCAGAAATGTATAAGGATTGTTTCTCCCGTCGCACGCTGCTTCCGTGCGGCGGGAGCTCTGTTTTATGAATGGATGGGATATGATGAGAAAGTTCCCATGCTGCATCACCGGATTGTCATCAAAACATCACGCAGACAGCAGAGTCAACTTGTGCATGATTCTTTTGCTGTCTGCGCTTTTTTCTATACCCTATTGACAAAATCAGACTATTGTGATAGTATAGACTATAGTAGTAGTCCGAGGAGGTTTGAATGCTATGAAAGAAAAACTGTTTGACAGTGAAGCAAAGGTAATGGAAATTATATGGGCGAACAGCCCGATTTCAGCCAAAGAAATCAGTGTGATTGCTGCTGAGATGATCGGTTGGAATAAGAATACGACTTATACAGTAATCAAAAAACTGGAAGCCAAAGGATTCATTCAGCGAGAGGATCCCGGTTTTATTTGCACACCGCTTGTATCGCAAAGTGAAGTGCAAAAGGTTGCAGTCACATCTCTTGTACGAAAAGTGTTTGGCGGTTCTCGGCAAGCCTTGTTTTCGGCACTGCTTGAGGATGAGCCTTTGACGGAAGAAGAAATGCAGGCGTTACGTAAGCTGATTGATAAAAGGTGACGATGATGCTGCAGGAAGTATTCTATTGGGTATTTAATATGAGCATAACGGCTGTTATCACCGGTATGCTTGTTATGCTTTTCAGACGGATCAAAAGGATTCCAAGAAGGCTTACCGTGTTTCTTTGGCTGATCCCTTTTTTGAGGATGACAGTTCCTCTTGGACTCAACAGTCCGTATAGTCTGATGTCGTTGCTATCCAAGCTCACAACAAAAACCATTGTCGTATATCAGCCAACAGACGATATTGCTTTTTCCATGATGAATAGTGTTATGGCAGCGGACACCTATTTCCCGATCACGTATAAAGTAAACACCCTTGCAACAGTGTTTGAGATTGCTTCTGTCATATGGATGATTGTATTTTCCGCTATTGTTCTGATGCTGACTGTGATCTATTTTATAACCATGCACGAAATCAAAGATGCCATCCGACTGCGTAATAACATCTATTTTTCGGAAAAAGTGATTTTTCCTGCTGTATATGGCATCCTCAAACCCAAAATTGTTTTGCCGATGTCCGATCGGGAAAGGGAAACCGAACTCATGATACTGCATGAAAAAATGCATATTCGCCGTGCGGATAATCTGTGGCGGATGCTTGCATTTCTGATTGCGGCAATCCATTGGTTCAATCCGTTTTGCTGGATCTGTTTAAAACTGTTCCTTGCAGATCTTGAACTGTCCTGTGATGAGTGCGTGCTTACAAAATTGGGACAGCATCGTGCAAAAGAATATGCACGAACTCTTTTGGACAGCAGACAAGGCGCAACGATCTTTGCCTCTGCCTTTGGTGGTGCAAAAATCCGCACACGAATCGAAAACATACTGTCCTTTAAGAAAATGACTAGGTTTTCTTTGGCCGTGTTCGTTGTATTGCTTGCTGTAATGTTCTATGTGTTGCTGACAAATGCAAGCTGAAGGGAGAAAGAATATGAAGAATAAACAATATCGCAGATATTATCTGCTATCCTGCATCGGCGTTCTGCTTGCCTCCTATTACCCGCTGTCCATGGGAATTCGGGTCATCACCGATATGATTGCGGATGGAACCGTTTTCAAAGAAAATTATCCGAAATATATCATTCCGTACACCCCGATTTGTCTTGCTGTTTTCATCGGAGTTCTTTTGATGCCGATATGCATGAAAGGATGCAAGCAGTTTTCCCTTGTCGGAGGCGCTGTGATCGCAACAGGAGCATTTTTTGCACTCGAAACACTGTTTGAGCAAAAAGTTGTGGTAACAACAGCCGAAACCGTTACCAAACTGGAGGACTGGCAGATGTATATGTGCTATATGCCGCCGGAAGGATGGGGAGAAACGGTAACAACATACAAAACACAAACAGCAGTGGATATTCTGATGGGAAACTATAATCCCGCATTCAAGCTGCATTTTTACATCATTTCCGTTGTATTGATCCTTTCTGTTTTGAACTGTTTCTACGGATACGGCCATATGATCCAGACCGGTGAAAAGAAACGGTGCAAAGCTTTGATATTACAATCGGTTTGTTCGGTCACATTCCTCGGGCTTTGTATTCTTGCTTGTTTCACTGCTTTCTGGAGAGATGGCAATATCCGGGTTTCTCCTTTGTCGGCAGTATTGATGACCGTGTTCTTTGTTCTGTTGGGTGTAACGGTAGGCGTATTTGTGGGATCATTCCTTTTGGGAAAACAGAAAATGCTCGCGATTGGGATCCCTGCCGTGATTGCTTCCGCCATGACTCTTCTTATGTATATCGGTGAAATGATCCTGCTGCATGGACATCTCTATCGTTTTGGAGAGGGAATGTTGTTTCATCCCATATCCGGAATTGTACTGGCACCGATTGATCTGTTGATTATTTTGATGGCGGGATGTGCAGCCGCATGGATCTTTATCTTGTTGAATCGAAAAGATCAATGCCGTTAACCGCTCGATTCCAATGCAGATCATAATTTGCTTTATGCAAGCCGCTGCGTGATATCGTACTGTCTCATGGAAAGCTATTGACAAATCGGTCTACATGTCGTAGAATATAAGAGGTCTACGACGTGTAGAATGGATGGAGGTGATGGAGATGAGCGATTATCAGATGGGCGCTGTGGAATCCCGATTTGCCGATATGATTTGGGACAACGAGCCCATAACGTCTACTGAGCTTGCAAAGCGCAGCGAAGCATTGATGAAATGGAAAAAATCCACAACCTATACGGTTTTGAAGCGGCTTTGTGAAAAAGGTATTTTTCAGAATCAAAAGGGCATTGTGACCTCATTGATCTCAAGGCAGGAGTTTTACGCTATTCAAAGTGAAAAATTCGTAGCGGAAACATTCGGAGGTTCGCTGCCTGCGTTTCTGGCTGCATTCACAGCGCGAAAGCATCTGACGCCCGAAGAAGCGGCGCATCTGCGCCGGATGATTGCCGAATATGAGGAGGGCTGAAAATGGAATCGTTGTTTTTTACGATTTTGAACATGAGCATTACAGGGAGCTGGCTTGTCCTTGTTGTGATGGTGCTGCGGCTGTTGCTGCGCAAAGCGCCGAAAGCCCTTGCAGTGATGCTGTGGGCATTGGTCGGTATTCGGTTAATCTGTCCGTGGATGGTGGAAAGTCCTTTGAGTATGATCCCCAGTGTGGAGCCCATACCGGAGAACATATTGTATGCGCAAACACCTGCCATTGACAGTGGAGTTGCAGCATTGGATTCTGTTGTGAACCCTGTGATTTCAAGCTCTTTCGCACCGCTGCCGAGCGGAAGTCGGAATCTGCTGCAGACAATTACGCTGGCGGCTTCGATGGTATGGATAATCGGTATGGCAGGTATGCTTTTGTATGCGGTGATCAGCTATCTGCGCATTCATCACAAAGTGCGGGAAGCAGCTTTTGTGAAAGAGAACATCTGGGTTTGTGATCATATTGACACCCCCTTTGTCTTTGGACTGCTGCGTCCACGGATTTATCTGCCGTCCAATATGGAAAAGCCGGATGCCGATTATGTGATTGCACATGAAACAGCACATCTCAAACGATTGGATCATCTATGGAAGCCCCTAGGCTTTTTGCTTTTAACCATCTATTGGTTCCATCCGTTGATATGGGCTGCCTATATCCTGCTTTGCAGAGATATCGAGCTGGCTTGCGATGAAAAAGTGATTTCGGATATGGGAATCGAAAGCATTCAGTCTTATTCCAACGCACTGATCAATTGCAGTGTATCTCAAAAAATGATCACCTCCTGTCCGCTTGCTTTCGGGGAAGTCGGAGTGAAAGGAAGAGTCCGATCCATACTGCATTATAAAAAACCTGCACTCTGGATCCTTCTTGCTGCACTGGCTGTCAGTATTGCAGCTGCGGTTTGCTTTTTAACCAATCCGCCCATCCATACTGAAATTTTAGGCGCAAATTACGAAACCGGGAAATGTCGTTTTAGTTTGGTGGTCAGTGAGCAAAAGGAAACGAACATCAATACATTGATGTTCGGCATACATTCGAATGGCGATGTCTATAAAGATTTCGGAGGCGGACGTATTACTTTTCTCGGAACCCTTCAGAAATCCGAATTTACGCAGGCGGATCTCAACCGCATCATGCAAGAAGAAAATGTGCCTGAGATTCCTCTGGGCACCATTGTCAATGCCTATGAGATTCCCGGCAGCAGTGAAGAGGGCGAAGACATTTTTCTTCAAAACAAAGCCGGAGATGTATTTTATATTAAGCGGCTTGTTGATGGCGGCATCCTGTGGGTCTTCGAACTGTTCCAAAACCACAAGATACCACTGCTCTCTCTTGAGGAGGAATCGGATCCTTCCAATGATCCTGCAGATGCTCCAAACAGCACCGAGCGCGCATTGAAGGAAAAATATCCGCAATATTTCGATTGTACCACTGACAAAGGTCTGGAAATCTATATTTGGCAAATGGCAGCAAATTCCTATTTCTGTGGATTGCTGCCCGGCAAAAACAGTAATTATACAGATAGTACACTGATGCGGCTTGTGCCTGCCACAATCGAAGAAATGAGAATCATTGTGGCTTCTTATCATCTGCCGCAGGAGGAGGTTGTGATTCTTCCGTTTCGCAATCCGATTTCCAGCTACTATTACGAAATTGATGATGCCTATTGTCAAAATCTGGAAGACCTGTTTTGGTCAGATAGCGCAATGGTTCCGCCGGCAGATCGTAATCCGATCATCGACTACCCTCCAGCATTGCAGATGGAATTATTGTCCTAACGGCAAATGGTGAGAATTTGACCTATTGGGGCGAACAAGGCATCAATGCGTTTTATACACAATAAACCGTATACCGACCCAAACCGCTTGACAACCGGAATGTTCTGTGTTATACTTGCATTGTCGGAAGCTTTTCCGCTGCCGATCATCATCATTTCAGATAAGGAGTGTCTTTTTGAAGCATACCACGAAAAAGGAGATTGTAGCGTAAACGGGAGGTTTGCGAATACAATCTTACACAAGCCTCCCGTGTTTGGTCAACACATTTCAGGAGGAAAAACAATGAATAATAATGACTATATGATCCGTTTGGAAACAGCAAAAGACTATCGTGAAGTGGAAACACTGGCTCGTGAAGCGTTTTGGAATGTAAGCGTTCCCGGCTGCAATGAGCATTATTTCATTCATGTCATGAGACAGCATAAGGATTATATTCCCGAGCTGGCTTACGTTATGGAGATGGATGGGAAAATTATCGGCTGTATTATGTATACAAAAGCAGAGCTTGCAGATGAAAACGGCAATATCAAGCCGATCGTCTCTATGGGGCCTCTTTGTATTCATCCCGATTATCAGCGCAGGGGATACAGCAAGGCTCTCTTGGAACACACGTTTGAAATTGTAAAAAGTATGGGATATGATACCGTGATCAATTTTGGCAATCCCGATAATTACGTTGCCCGCGGCTACAAAAGCTGCAAAAAGTACAATGTATGTTTCGAAGGTGATGTTTTCCAGGCGGCATTGCTTGTGAAAGTGCTGCGTGATGATGCTCTGGATGGCAGAAAATGGTTCTATCATCCCAATAATGCCGATGAGCCCTGCGGCAATACCGAAGCGGTTGCGGAATTTGACAAGCTCTTTCCGCCCAAGGTAAAAGCATGGCAGCCCTCGCAGGAGGAGTTTTATATTCACAGCCACGCTTTTCTTCGTGACTGAATGGATCAAAGCACACACTGCACCTTGACTTTGGGTGCAATCAACACACTTGTCTTGCAAACAGCCTGAGCGCATCTCTTGCGCCAAGCAACAATGACAGTAACGGAAAAGCACCTCCTATGGCGGTCTTGCTGCCATAGGAGGTGCTTTGTGATGTTATGCGTTATGATTGCCGATCGTTCGGAATTGCTTTGGGAATGCAGTCAGATTGCGAGGCGTGTCGCCTTGAATCACGATCATATCCTCAATGCGGATCCCGAATTCTCCGGGCAGATAGATGCCGGGTTCTACAGTCATGATCATACCGTTTTGCAGAGGATGCTCCACATTCGGCGCAGCGGAAGGAAATTCGTGAATTTCCAAGCCGACGGAATGTCCCAGTGCGTGAGTAAAGTAGGTATCCCAGCCGGCTGTCTTAAGCGCATTGACTGCTGCTTCATGCATGATACGGCAAGGAAGTCCCGCTCTGGCCTGTTCCATAGCAGCTTCCTGTGCATGGAGCACTGCTTCATAGCCGCTGCGAATTCGATCGGAAACGGCGCCATAAGCAAAGGTACGGGTCATATCCGAATGATAGCCGTGATACACAGCGCCAAAATCCACAAGGATGACATCGCCGTCTTTCAGGCTGTGATTTTCCGGTACTCCATGAGGCATACTGGCGTGGGCACCAAAGAGCAGAATCGTTTGGAACGAAGGCATTTCGCTTCCGCCTAATGCCATAAGATAATCGAGCTTTGCTGCAGCCTCACGCTCGGTGATGCCCGCCTGCAAGGATGGCAGCAGAGCTTCCAGCGCATGCTCGGCAATGCGTTGTGCATGGAGAATCGCATCAATTTCCTCCTGTGCTTTACAGGCTCGCAGCTGCGCCAGACGATTGCCCAAAGGCAAAAGACGAATAGGTTCCAGTGATTGTTTCCATGTTTCATATTGGCGCAGGGAGATGACATGATCCTCAAACAGCACGGCAGAGATCTGCTGTGATTGCAGTAATTGCAGTAGGGATTCCGATTCGGAGCTGCCGCTTTGACGAACAGAGACCGCAAAGCCCTGTGGTGTAAGGAATTGCTGTGCCCGTTCGATGTATCTGCCATCGGTGATAAAATAGGCAGCACCTTCTTTGGTAATCATGCATTTGCCCTCAAGCGCAGTGGAGGCAGTGGCATATGTTACGCCGATTTCACTGCTCAGCAGCAGGGCATCGGCTTCGGTATCTCTGATTAACTGAGATAAAGCAGCAATGCGGTTCATAAGAGCGGACTCCCTTTCGATGTTTCCGAAGAATTATTTCAGCAGCTGCTGCTTTGCAGCGGTCAGTGTATTGCGCATGAGAATTGCACGTGTCATGGGACCGACACCGCCGGGCACCGGAGTAATGGCAGAGGCGATCTTTTCCACTTCATCATATGCCACATCGCCTACCAGCTTGCCTTCTGCGTTGCGATTCATACCCACATCAATGACCACAGCGCCGGGCTTTACCATATCTGCAGTGACGAAATCTGCTTTGCCCACGGCTGCAATGAGAATATCCGCTTGCTTGGTCTGCTGGGCAAGATTCTGTGTTCTGGAATGGCAGATGGTTACAGTACCGTTGCGATGGAGCAGCAGCATAGCCATAGGCTTGCCCACAATATTGCTTCGGCCGATGACAACGCAATGCTTTCCGGCAATCTCGGTACCGATGCTGTCCAGCATCTCGATGACGCCGGCAGGCGTGCAGGGCAGGAAAGAATAATCACCGATCATAATTCTGCCGACATTCTCGGGATGGAACGCATCCACATCCTTGCTGGGAGAAATAGCGTGCAGGATAGTCTGCTCACAGATATGCTTCGGCAGAGGAAGCTGCACCAGAATACCATTCACCTTTGGATCGGCATTGAGCTTTGCTACCAAATCAAGCAGCTGCGCTTCAGTGGTTTCGGCAGGCAGAGTATATTCATAGGATGCAAAGCCGACTTCGGCACAATCTTTCTTTTTGTTATTCACATAAACCCGGGAAGCAGGATTATCGCCAACCAATACCACAGCAAGTCCCGGCTCAAAGCCCTGTGCTTTCAGCTGTTCTACCTCGGCGGCAACCTCGCGTTTTACATTTGCAGCAATTTCTTTTCCGTTGATGATCATAGCCATTGTTTGATTACTCCTTTTCTGTATTGTCAGAGTCCTCTGTCTCAGAGGATGCTTCTGTTTCGGTGATATCAGCAGTTGTTTCCTTCGAATCTGATTGTTCGGCAGCAGGTTCGGATTCCGTATCGGCACTCAGCTCTGCGGCTTCCTCAGCAGACATCAGAACATGCGTTGTTTCTTCGGAAACATCCGTAGTTTTTGCGGCTTTTTTGGAAGCACGCTTTTGACGATAAGCCTCTTCCTTGGCATCGGCTTCCGCCAGCAGCTTTTGGGATTCCACCGTATTGCAGTAAAGAACATAATCCCCGCCCATACGTTTGACATAGCTGAACATGACGCACAGTAGCACAATACCTACAACCACAGAGATGGCTGCGACCAGCTGGGAAACCCGGAGGGTACCGATCCACAAGCTGTCGGTACGCAGGCCTTCGATCCAGAAGCGGCCGAAACCATACCACACAATATACATCAGGAAGATTTGCCCATCGAATTTGCGCCATTTTTTGGATATGATATGAAGCAGCACAAATCCTGCCAGACACCATAAGGATTCATAGAAGAAGCAGGGATGCACCGGCTGATGATAGACCAGACCGCTGTCTGCAGAGGCATTGTTCAAGATCCAAATCTGGATTTTGCCGCTTGACATTCCAAAAAGCGAATCGGTATTTCTGCCGAATGCTTCATGGTTTGTGAAGTTGCCCCATCGGCCGATGCCTTGTCCGATGAGAAAGCCCAGTGCTGCCAGATCCAGCATGGGCAGAAGGCGTACTTTGCGGAGCTTACAGACCACTCCGCCGATGAGCAATGCACCGATCACGCCGCCGTAAATTGCCAAACCGCCATTGCGGATGTTGAGGATCTCTTTCCAGTTGCCGCCGTATTCCGACCAGCGGCAGGCGACATAGTATAATCTTGCGCCTACCACACCGCCGATGACACCGGCAATGACACCATCCATGGCACGATCGGCATCCACACCGAATTTACGCATTCTGGAAAAGCCGTAGATCATGGCAAGCAGCATGCCCAGGGTAATCAGTACGCCATACCAGGTGACTTCAATGCCGAACAGCGTGAATGCAACGCTTTTGATTGTGAACTCCAGTCCGAGCTTGGGGAAAACGATTTGATCTGTTCCTAAGGAACCCAGTTGAGTCATAAGAGGATTCTTCCTTTCCGGTATTTTTGATATGCAGCAGTATGCATCCGATGCACATAACAGAAAACAAAGGATGCGTGATTTGGGTTTAAGCCTGTGGAGCGGCCGGCTCGATGACCGAGAGGCAGACACGATCGGCGCGGAAGCGTTCGCACAAGCAGCGCTGTGCATCGGCCAATGTGACCTCGGACAGCACTTGAATCCGGGCAAACGGCGAGATGCCGCCTGTCATATAGGAATCCACCAGAGTAGAAACAGCACCTTCAGGCGCATTGTTTGCAGTCAGTGCTTCGCCATAGGCTGCACGCTTGAGGGTATCAAACAGAGCTGCATCCAGTCCATTCACCTTAGCACTTTCGATCTCTGCCAGCAGCGCATCCAGCACAGCCTGCGGATCATCGGATTCTCCGCCGGCCAGCATACAGAAGAAGCCATCACCGCTGAAATAGTCGGTGTTGAAGGTGTCGTTGATGAGATTCTCCGCCATCAGCTTCTGATACAGCGGAGAAGCCGAGCCGGCAATCACCGAGAATGTCAGCATAGCAGTCAATGCAGCACGCATTTCTTCCAGACCGCTTTCGGGCTGACTCTTAAAGCCGATCATGAACATCGTTTTGCCCACCGCCATTTTTGCGGAGGCATAGGGGCGTACTACCGTTTCGGGTTCGGGCAGAAAAACAGCCTCCAGCTTCTGTGCGGGAGCATCCTTAAGCATCCGATCGGCAACAGCAAGCACCTGCTCTGCGGTGATATTGCCTGTGCAGCAAAGCACCATATTGTTGAGATTATAGAAGGTGCGATAGCAGGCATATAAAAGCTCCGGTGTAATTTGTGCAATACTTTCTACGCTGCCTGCCACATCCAGATGCACAGGATGATTGTGGTATAATCCACGGAGCAGCTGGAAAAACAAACGATCTCCCGGATCATCCAGATACATTTTGATTTCCTGCGCAATGATTCCTTGTTCTTTGGCAACAGTTGCTTCGGTGAAGTATGGCTTCTGCACGAAATCCAGCAGGATTTCCAGCGAGCAATCGAAGTTCTTGGAGCAAGAGAACAAATAGACAGTGCGATCAAAGGAGGTGTATGCGTTGGCAGAGGCACCCACTTGATTGAACAGCGAAAAGACATCGCAATCCTCGTTTTCGAAGAGCTTATGCTCCAAGAAATGCGCAATACCGGCCGGAACTTCCGTGTAATCGGCATCGCCTTCCAGACGGAAGCGGGTATGAATGGAGCCATATTTCGTACCGAACATTGCATGAGCTGTGCTGAAGCCGGGCTGTTCCATGACCCGGATTTCCAGACCGCTGGGATGCTGAATGCAGGTACAGGTATCGCCGGTGCGTTCATCCCGAAGGATTGTAGTTTCGTATTTCATTCCGATGCCTCCTCTCCGTTTTCGTCCTCGGATTTGGTAGCCAGCAGAGTGTAAACCGTATCCAGCTGCATGGCATTTGCTGCTGCGATGATCTGTTCACGGGTTACGGTGCGAAGCAATGCAATGGATTCTTCCATAGTAAGATTCCGGTCTGTTTGCTTCTGCTGGAATACCCATGCAGCCAATCCGCTCTGGGCATCAGAGGCAGAAGCCAGAGAATGCTCATAAAAGAGGATCGCTTCTTCCATCATGGCATCGGTAAATCCGCCTTCCCGGAGTGCTTTGCACTGATCGAGGATGGCTTCTTTTGCTTCACACAGCTTATCGGTGCGGACACCGCAGTCAATGATCAGAGTATGCTTGCTGCGCTGATAGCGAGAAGCGCAGTAATAGCAAAGGCTGAGCTTTTCTCTCACATTGGCAAACAGCAGAGAACCGGTTGTGCCTCCCAGCAGCAGATTGAGCATCTGCATCGCTTCGTGAGGGGCATCAGCAGTTTTCAGAGCAAGCACCAGCTTGCATTGTGTAACAGGCATCGGTTCTTCGATCACGGAAGGAGAGGCCTTGCAGGGGCTGGCTGATTCAAACATAACCGGCACAGGATCACGCTGCAAGGAGGAAAACGCATCGGAGAGCATTTGCAGAAGCTTTGGCTTTTCCGAAGGCAGCACAGCAACGATCTCAAGGGGTGCGGTTTTCAGCATGGTTTCCCATGCGGCAAAAGCAGATTCCGCCGTAATTTGTTCCGCAGATTCTCTGGTGCCGTAAGGCGGGCAGGCAGCAGGCTCTCCCTCAAAGGCGATGCCGGCGGCACGCAGCATGGCATAGCTGCGTTTCTGATTGATTTCGCAATCAATGGTATCCAGCAGATTCTGTTTGCAGAACCGGAAGGCAGCAGCATCAAAGGCGTTGTTTTGTGCATTGGGACGCAGAATACAGCCGAGCATCAGTGCTGCCATGGCATCTGTCACCGATTCGCCTTCCAAAGCGAAGCGGTCATCGATCCAGTTGGCAGCAATGGTCAGCTCCTGCACATCGCCGGTATTCCCTCGTATGCTGTGGAGCGAAGCACCGTAAAGCGATTGTTTTTTCAGCGTCAAAGCAGCAAGGGTGGGATAATCTGCGGAGCAATTGGTCAACAGATCAATCATAAGAGCATTGACGGCAGCGGTTTGTGGTGTGCGTTTTACAAAAAAACGAAAATATAGGGCGCAGGTCTTGAATTTTTCGTCATAGATTTCCGTATAGGTTATGCTGTCGCTCAAAGGGACAGAAGGCCGAAGCTGCGACATAGAGGATTCCTCCTTTTGAGATATTTCATCAAAACGCAAAGCGTCATTTTATTATTATACCATAGAATTGCAAAAAAAGCGATAGTATTATGGTATTTTTTTGAAATTTTTCCCCATTCGCCGGGAGCGCTCTTCAGAGGCAGGAATCGACGGAAAACAGTTGACAAAAACGGCGTTTGGATGTATACTATATTCTGTATGATTGGGTCATTGTGCCTGTAATCAATCGCAATAAGGAAAGGAATACTGAATATTATGGAATGGCAAGGCTTAAATACACTGCGTGAGAAATATCTCGCATTTTTTGAAAGCAAGCAGCATACCAGAATGGAAAGTGCATCTTTGATCCCGAAAGGAGATAACAGTCTGCTGCTGATCAATTCGGGTATGGCACCGCTGAAAAAATATTTTCTCGGACAGGTTGTTCCGCCCAATGTTCGTGTTACAACCTGTCAGAAGTGCATCCGCACGCCCGATATTGAGCGTGTAGGAAAAACGGCTCGCCACGGTACTTATTTTGAGATGCTGGGCAACTTTTCCTTCGGTGAATATTTCAAGAAAGAGGCGATTGCCTGGGCTTGGGAGTTTTTGACCAAGGTGCTGGAGATTCCTGCCGAAAAGCTTTGGATTACCGTATTTGAAAGCGATGATGAAGCCGAGGAAATCTGGGCAAACGAGATCGGTGTGCCCAGAGACAGAATCATTCGTTTGGGCAAGGCAGATAATTTCTGGGAGCACGGCTCCGGTCCCTGCGGTCCTTGCTCCGAGATCCACTTTGACCGCGGTGAAAGCTATGGTCCTTTTGAAAGCTTTGAGCAGGCAAGTGATATTGATCGTATCATTGAAATCTGGAATCTGGTGTTCTCTCAGTTCGACAGCGATGGCAAGGGCAATTATACCGAAATGAAGAGCAAGAATATCGATACCGGTATGGGCTTGGAGCGTCTGGCATGTGTGATGCAGGGCGTGGACAATCTTTTTGAGGTGGATACGATTCAGAATATTATGCAGCATATCTGCAAAATTGCCGGTGTAGCGTATCATGATAATGAAAAAACGGATATTTCTTTGCGTGTTATCACCGATCATATTCGTTCCACGGTGTTTATGGTAGGCGATGGCGTGACTCCTGCCAATGAGGGCAGAGGCTATGTGCTCAAGCGTTTGCTGCGCCGTGCAGCACGCCATGGCAGATTGCTTGGCATCAAGGAACCGTTCCTCTATCAGGTGGCAGAGACCGTAATCGGTGAGAATGTGACTGCCTATCCCGAACTGAAGGAAAAGCAGGAGCTGATTACAAAGATCATCCGTCACGAAGAAGAAAGCTTTGCCCGTACTGTGGATCGCGGTACCGAGCTGTTGAATGCTACGATTGCATCCAGCAAAAAAGCCGGTCAGACCGTGCTTTCCGGTAAGGATGCTTTTACCTTAAGCGATACCTATGGCTTCCCCATTGATCTGACCATCGAGATTGCTGCTGAACAGGGCATGACTGTGGATGAGGAAGGCTTCCGTGCCTGCATGGAAGAGCAGAAGCTGCGTGCTCGTGCGGATCGCGCTTCCAAAGTAAAGACCTCTTGGGGCGGCGATCTCACTGTGCCGAAGGATGTCCCTGCTACTGCATTCTGCGGCTATACCCAGCTGAGCTGTGAGGCAAAGGTGCTTGCGATTCTTGCCGATGGCGCTGCTGTTTCTGAGATTTCTGCCGGCACCGATGCTGCTGTGGTACTGGACAGCACCGCTTTCTATGCCGAAAGCGGCGGACAGGTTGGTGATACGGGTGAACTGGATGGCAATGGACTGTTTGCTGTTGCAGATACCCGCAAGGTTGGCGATGGCCATATAGTGCATATGGGTACACTGGAACAGGGAACGCTTGCAGTGGGCGATACCGTTTCTGCTCAAGTGGATGCTGTGCGTCGTCAGGCAATTATGAGAAACCATACTGCAGCGCATTTGCTGCAATCTGCGCTGCGCACTGTGCTGGGTGAGCATGTGCATCAGGCAGGTCAGCTGGTCAATGAGGATCGCTGTCGGTTCGATTTTTCTCATTTTTCCGCAATGACCGCCGAGGAAATGACACGTGTGGAGACGATGCTCAATCAGATGGTATTTGCCGCAGAAGCGGTTTCTACAGAGGAAATGCCCATCGAAGAGGCCAAGAAGATTGGTGCAATGGCATTGTTCGGCGAAAAATACGGTGATGTGGTAAGAGTTGTCAAGGCAGGCAAGGAGTCTACTGAATTCTGCGGCGGTACGCATGTCAGCAATACCGCACAGCTGGGTCTGTGCAAGATTGTTTCCGAAAGCTCTGTAGCAGCCGGCGTGCGTCGTATTGAGCTTGCCACCGGAGCCAATGTGCTCAAGCTGCTGGAGGATGCCGAGCAAAATCTGATTCAGGCAGCCAAGGCACTGAAGCTTTCCAATATCACGGAGCTGCCCGAAAAATGTGCTGCGGTTTCCAATGAGCTGCGTGAGCAGGCAAAGGAGATTGAGCGTCTGAATCAAAAGCTTGCAGGCGGTCAGCTGTCTGATCTGTTCAGCAACGCCAAAGAGATTGGCGGAATCAAGCTGCTTTCGGCAATGCTTTCCGATGTCAAACCCGATGCGTTGCGTACATTGGGCGATCAGATCCGTGATCGTGAGCCCGATGTGATTGCTCTGCTTGCAGGAGTAAGCGGTGAATCCGGCAACTTCTATTGCATCTGCTCCAAGAGTGCTGTGGAAAAGGGTGCTCATGCCGGCAAAATCATTCAGCGTATTGCTGCGATTACCGGCGGCAAGGGCGGCGGACGTCCGGATTCTGCCATGGGCGGTATTGGCAAGAGCTATATGGTTGATGAGGCTCTGGGAATGCTGGAGGAAATTGCCAGCGAATTCATTAAGGGATAAGTGCTGAGATTATAATATGAGATGCCGGGAGGTGGAAAACAGATGCGAGTTACCATACGCAAGGCACATCCCCAGGATGATGCCAAGGCAATTTCCAAGTTGATTCGTGAGGAACTGCTGCAGCCTGTTTCCGCCTCTGATACAGCCAAGGCGCTGACGAGACTTTGCATGAGTACCCGTCATCAGATCTATGTAGCGGCGGTGGATGAGGTTGTAGTTGGATTTCTGCATATTTGTGATCATGATTCTGTGCTGCTGCTTCAGCCGCAGAAGGCTGTGATGGCATTGGCAGTGGCATCCTCCTATCGCAGAATCGGCATTGGCACGGCTCTGTTAAAGCGTGCAGAGCACTGGGCTGCAGAATCGGGTGCTGAGGGTATTCGTATGGATTGCTGCGGAGGAAGCGGTGATGCAGCTGCATTTTGTCGTGCCTGCGGCTATGTGGATGAACAGCAGGAAATATTGTTCCGGAAGCTGTTTCCTCGGAAAACGATCATCTGAATAGGATTAGAAAGGCGGTAAACTGTTATGGATTGTCTGTTTTGTAAGATTGTTGCAGGAGAGATTCCCAGCGCAAAGGTTTATGAGGATGAATGGGTCTATGCGTTCAAGGATATCAGTCCCATTGCACCGGTGCACTATCTGTTCATTCCCAAGGAGCATCTTTCGGGTGCCTCTGCGGTGAATGAGGAGAATGCCGCCATCGTGGGCAAGATCTTTACGGCAATTGCCAAAGTTGCTGCACAGGAAGGTCTTGCTTCGGGATATCGTGTGATTACCAACTGCGGTGAGGATGCCGGTCAAACGGTACCGCATCTTCATTTTCATTTGTTGGCAGGCACCAAAATGGGCTGGTCATCAGAGAGCGGTGTATAATTGTTGCAGGCAAATAAACACAAGGGCGCAGCGGAATCTGCTGCGCCTTTGCTGAATCTGCGTGACATCCGCACAACGGAATGTTGGATTGTGGCATGGATTGCAGGCTTGCTGTTGGCAAAACTGCTGTCAGATGTGGTAATGGGCACCTGTTTGATGGCAGCAATTTTGATGGCAGGGCTGGGGGTTCTTGGCGGCATATGCAGATTTTCACGAAAAAGATTGATTTGCTGTGCAACAGGATATCTGTTGGCTTGTGCTGTATGGTTTGGCTATACGGCATTCTATGTCAAGCCCCTGCTGGCGCTGGATGGCGTACAGCAGGTTTGCAGTGGTATTGTGTCGGATCGGCGCAGTTATGAGGGCGATAGAATACGCTGCACACTGCGCACCAAGCTTGCGGGCGTGCCTGCAACGGTTTATTGGTACGGCACTGCCGATGGTATCTGCAGGGAGTTGGATATCGGAGATCAAGTGACGCTGGATGCGTCTGTCTCTGTGATTGCATCGGATTATCGGTATTCGACTGCCGCTTATGCAGCGGGGCAAGGTATCTATCTGGCGATTTATGACGGTTCGGTGCAGGCAGTGCGGAGCACTTCGCGCTATGGACTCAAGAGGGTGCTGCGCTCGTATCGAGCACAGTGTACGGAAATGATCCGTCGTAATATGCCGGAAGATTCGGCTGCATTACTGCTTTCCATGTTGTTCGGAGACAAGAATGAACTTTCAGGCGAAGCTTCGGCTGCTTTATATCATACCGGCATTGGGCATATTACAGCAGTATCAGGGCTGCATCTGGTATTTTTCTGTTCTCTGCTGGGGTGGATACTTCGTCGGCTGCGCTGCTCCGCACGATGGATCTTTTTCGGAACCGTCGCTGCGGTTTTGCTGTTTTCTGTTATGGTGGATTCTGCCGTTTCGGTATGGCGTGCAGCCTGTATGCTTTTGCTTTCACAGTTTGCGCCTCTCGTAGGAAGATATCGAGATCCGTTAAGAGCATTGTGCATTGCGATGCTGTGCTGCACTGTTCTGACACCATATGTCATTGGTTCGGTTTCCTTTTGGCTGTCGGTTTCGGGTGTATTTGGCATTACCATATTGGCCCCTGCGATGTCTTTGCAGCAGAAGACACAGAAACACAAGTCAATTCATACATTGCTTCAACATGTATTACTGCTGTGTTGGGTATCGGTTGCGGTGTTTCCCGCATCGGTATTATTGTGCGGAGAATCCTCTTTGCTTTCACCACTTGCAAATCTGCTGCTGATTCCTTTATGTACAGCAGTATTGATGATTGGCTTGCTGTTGGTATGCACCGGTGGGCTAACGGCTTTTTTATTGCCTTTGGCAGATGTGTTATGCCGCTTGATTACGGCAGCGGCAACCCGGCTTGCTGCATTGCCCTTTTCTCATCTTGCGGTAAGCTCTTTGGCAACAAAAACAGTATTGGTATGTGGCGTGTTGTTTGTCTTTCTGATTGCGGCAGCATCCGGACAGAAACGTCAGATTGCAGCTTCGATTCTGGCTGCAGCGGTTCTGCTTGGTGCACAGATCGGATATCAGCAAGCGGCAGAATCCCGACAGCTTCGTGTAGCTGTGCTGGGATGTTCGGATGGCATGGCAATGGTATGCACAGCGGATGGCGCAGTCTGTGCTGTTGATTTCAGCGGAGATGCGAAAAATGCAGCCTATATGCAGACTTATCTGTCAGAAAACGGGATTCGGCATATTGATACACTGTTGCTTTCCTCGGTACAGGCAGCGGCAAGCTATCAAAGAGAGCTTGCAGGGTTGACTGTGGATACGGTTGTGCTGCTGGAGAAGGATGGATGGCGTGAGAATGCCAGTATTTGCGAACAAATCCCTGTGATTCCTGTGGAGAACTATGCTGCTTTGCCCGTAGGGAACGGGCTGCTTCATGCAAAGCCCAAACAGCTGGAGTTTTCTTGGAACGAAATCCGGATTCTTTGTCTGCCTGCTGATGGCAAGCCTGCCGAAGGAGAGACCTATACAATGATCGTGCGCTATGATGGTATCCCCACAGCAGAGGATCCATGTGCGCTGTTTGTTGCAACCAATGATCGGGCAAAGGCAGCCTTTGGCAGAAACACTTTGTTCTGTTTTACGGAAAACGGAATGTATTCTGCAACGAAATTATCTTGAATGAAAGGAGCAAACTCAATATGCCGAAACTGAATGCAGTGGATACGCTTCGTGAAATGAGCACAGAAAATCCATCGAGCTGCTGCTATCTTTGCGGTGAGGACGGCGTTGCGGTGATGCAGCTGCAAAAAAAGATTCTGAAAAAGCTGACGGATGGCAATGCGCTTTCCTATACTGTCTTTGATGGACAGAATCTTGACTATGACCGTCTGGCTGAGGCGTGTATGTTTTGCTCTATGTTCCAGCCTTATAATGTGATACTGATCAAAGATCTGGATCCCGATGCGATGGCTCCCTCCATGGCAGATCAGCTTCTGACCTTGTTCAAGGAGCTGCCTTCTCATGTCGTAGTGCTGGTGGTGATCAGTGCGCTGATACCCTATGAAATCAAACGAGGAGAGCCTGTCTTTTTAGCGAAGCATAAAAAGATCGCCGCATTTTTTGAAAAGAACGGCATTCTTTGTGTCTGTGAAAAGAAAAATGCCATTCAACTGGGAAAGCAGATACAGGAGCGTGCCAAACGGCATGGCTGTCAGATTGATCGAAGAGAAGCAGAGATGCTTGCCAATCGCTGTTTGTGTGATTCTACATTGATTCACACAGAGCTGGATAAACTGATGGCCTGTGCTGACGGCGGTGTGATTACAGCAGAGATGCTGGAAGCGTTGACAGCCGTTCAGCCTGATGCAGATGCGTTTCGATTGGCTCGTGCGGTAACGAGCGGCGATGGGAATACTGCATTTTTGCTTTTGAATGCTTTAACTGCGAAAAGTGAAGATTCCAAAACGATTCTTTCCCTGCTTGCCATCATCAGCGGTACTTTTACCGATTTGTATCGGGCAAAGCTTGGACAAGGTGCTGCAAAGCAGCAGGAAGAAATTGCTGTGGATTTTGGATATCCCAAAAACCGAGAGTTTGCGGTGCGCAATGCCATGCGTGATTGTAAATCCATGACATTGCCGCAGCTCCGTGCCTGTGTAAGGATTCTGAGAGAGACAGATCGTGCCTGCAAGTCCAGTCGCACAGCACCCAAATTGCTACTGGAGCAGGCCATTGTACAAATGCTTCGGGTGCCTCGCAGCGGTGCATGAGGAGGCGTTGACTTGATCGAAAAACGAAAGCTCCTGCCTGCGATTGTGGTGGAGGGCAAATATGATAAAATTCGATTATCGGCTTTGGTTGATGCTGTGATTCTGGTTACCAACGGTTTTCAGATTTATCGTCAGCCGGAACAACTGGCATTGATCCGGCATTATGCGGAAACCGTTGGCATCATTATCCTTACGGATGCCGATGCTGCCGGGTTTCAGATCCGCAATTATCTCAAAGGTGCTGTGACAAAGGGTAAGATTTATCATGTATATATTCCCGGGATTCACGGCAAGGAGAAGCGCAAAACAGCGCCCTCTGCCGAGGGTACCTTGGGTGTGGAGGGCATGGATACGCAAACCTTGCTCATGGCATTGGAGCGGGCAGGGGTATTTCAGGAATCCTCTGACAATATTTCGGTCCGCAAGCCGATTACGCCGGCAATGCTGTATGAACATGGCTTGATGGGAACCTTTGATTGTACGACACGCCGCAGAAAGCTGTTGTGCACCTTGCAGCTGCCTCCCAGATTATCGGTCAGCGGTTTGTGTGAAGTATTGAACACTATGACCGATGCCGATGGGCTGGCTGCGTTTTTAGACAATGTTTTGTCAATATCGGAAGAATCCATATAAAAGGAGGTCTTGCAATGCAGCTGCCATCGCTTGCGTTTTTGCTGTATTTTATGCCGATTGTGCTGCTGCTTGCAGTGATATTCAAAGGCAGATATCGGCTGCTGGTGTTAAGCGGTGCAGGCCTTGTTTATTGTGCAATGCAGGGCTTGCCTTTGCTGAGTCTGATGATAGGATCTGTTGCCGGAAGCTGGCTGACATTGCGATTGATGCGGCGCTCTGCAGCGGAGAAAAAACGAAATGGAATCTTGCTGATGATCGGTCTGCTGCTGCAGTGTGGGATTCTGACAGCCGCAAAGATGCTGCTGCCATTTCCGCCGATTCCATTGGTGATTTGTGTGATGCAGGCTGCAGACTGTCTGCTGCAACGGTATCGGGGCAATTGGGCGCTGCCATCCTTGTTCGCTTATGGCGGCTATCAGTTTTCGCTGACAAGGCTCTGGGCAGGACCGGTGTTTTCATGGCAGGAATATACCGTCATGATCCAGCAGCCGAAAGGGAGTCTGGTTCGTTTTGGCAAGGGGATAACCGATTGGATTGCCGGTTTTGCAAAGCTTTTGCTGATTGCGGTGCCGATGTTTTCCTTGCGGCAGATGCTGGTCGAAAAGGCGGCTATGAATACCTTAACAGCATTGGGCGCATGGTTTGGTTTACTCGTGATGTTTCTGGCGGTGTTTTATGGTCTGGGCGGTGCAGCGCAGATGGGTCAGGGAATTGCCAATATGCTGGGATATTCCTATGAGGATGCCGGTTTCGAATATGCCGGCCGCCGGATATTCAGTTTTGTATCGTTGATGCAATGGGCAAAGCGAGTGTTTTTCAGCGATGGGATTGCAGGAACTCTGCTGTTGCGGCTATTATTGCTGCTATCGGCAGGCGGATTGCTTTTTGGTTGTGGATGGAACGGCTTGCTCTGGGCAGGTATGCTGATGCTGATTTTGCTGGCAGAGCGTATGGCTGCATCAAAATGGCGGCAGAAGATGCCCGTTTTGATTCGCAAAATCTGCAACGGTGTATTGCTGCTGCTGAGTCTGGGTGCGATCGGTATGGCGACACTGAAAGA
>JAFXJT010000056.1 GCA_017532085.1 Oscillospiraceae bacterium
TGTTCAGGGTAACCGGAACCTTGGTCAGATCATCCACACCATAGGTAACAGAAACCTCAGCCACAGAGATCGTAACCGGGCCCTCAGCAGATGCTGTCATGGTTGCACCAAGTGCAATGATTGTGGTTGCGCTGCAAAGCAATGCAGCTGCTTTCTTGAAAATGCTCATGCGTTTCAATCCTTTCTGTTTTTCGCTTATAATCAACGCTGAATCATTCAGCGTCGTTACCTAAGAGTTGATCCCAAGTAGTGGGAACACCAAGAATCGTGTTGTATCTGTAATACATCAGAATCATCTGAGCAGTATTTGCATCCAGTCGATCTCTGCTCATGACATCAGATACATAAAATGCCAGATCCTGCAGTGTCGGATCCTCATTCAGAGCATAATAGTCCTCATGCATGATCTCGGTATAGAGATAGTAGTTCAGAGTCATCTGTGCGTCATTTGCATTGACCTTCTCGTCCAGAGTCGTATCGCCGCGCAGACCAATCATTACTTCGAAGGTATCAATTACAGAACCCTCGGTAACGCCGGCTCTTGCCAGCATTTCGGGAGTGATCTCACCGCCATAGGTCTCAGCAACATATGCATAGATGGCATCAACAGCCTTCTGTGCCAAGCAAACATTGATCGCATATTTGCCACGACCGGTATATGCAACTTCTGCAGGAGAAGCAGCATCGAGCGTGAAATAAGAAGCATCCATCATCACATCATATGCATAAGCAAAGAGTTCAGGCTGAGAAGCGGTGCCATCCTCAGATACTTCATTGCGATAGAGATCGATATAATAACCAACATCACCGATGCTGAAAGGAGTAGTATCCTCAGACCAGTAGCAGCCGCCCTCGATTACCTTGGAGGGAGAAGCAACGATGTTATAGTCATAAACAACGGTAGTAGTGGTTGTTTCGCTGGTGGTTGTGGTTGTTTCAGCGGTAGTTGTGGTTGTTTCAGCGGTGGTTGTGGTGGTTTCAACAGGCACCTCAATCACAACATCGTCAATGACACGAGTTACATTCATTGTAATCAGCAGCTCATTAACGTCTTCATACTGAACATCGAAGGAAGCCAGCACATTCTTATAAGAAGAAACTTCGATAATCTCTGCATTCTCAGGCATTTCTTCGCCATAAAGATCCGCATAGATTGCAGCCAGAGCGTTATAAATAACTGCATTATCAGCAGCCAAATCAGCCAATTCGCCATTGCTGTTTTCATCGTCAGCAAGACACATATCAGCAATTACCTTGCTGCCGTCAACTGTGATGGAAGCATCATAGCTGCTGTTCATAAGATCAGCAACATCATCCAATGTTACATCCAGAACAACGTCTCCGGAGAGAACTGTGTTGAAGAGCTCAACTGCCTTGGTAAAGCCATTCTGCACATAGGTGTTTGCCAGAATATCTTCTACCTGGGTATCCTCCTTCACATTTGCCAGAATCGTGTTCAAAACATCAGTCAGACTGCCGCCCTCATAGACTTCGTTGCGCTCTTCAACCTTCTGAATCAGAGCATCTGCACGCTCCAGAGCCTCATCGAGCTTTGCAGCCCAAGAGCCCTTCAGAAGTGCGGAAAGTTCATCCAGATCAGCCTGCTCATCAGCATCCGCGCCCTGCATTGCAGCGACTTCATCAGCCAGTGCAATATACTTCTCAGCAATCAGCTTATAAACACTCTTCTCACCGGTCAGAGTATAGGATTCACCACCTACAAGCACCTCAACACTGACAGGAATCTGGCAGTTGTTAAGACCGGAAGCGCCATCAATCTTGATCTTCACTTCAGTCTCAAGATCAAGACCCTGCAGATCGAGATCCAGCGATGTGTCGGAAGCAATGTTGAAGAAAGCAGCGAGAGTATCGCCAACCAAGGAGCTCAGATCCGCCGTTTTGCCGACGATCACCACGCCGTTGGTATCAACGGTTGCCTTAGCTTCCGTTACATAAGACAGTGCCCGCTGTGCCAGCCAGCCGAGATCGGGATTCACACCGGCAATTGCAGCTGCAACTGCAGCAGGATCCACAAAATACTCCTTCTGATCCATTGTCATCAACAGAGTCATCAGGAAATTGTTCCAATCCCCATCCACATTCCAAGCTTCGCCATTGATAGTCTCAACAGTAAACGGCACGGAAAGCAGATTCGATACGGAAACAGTCGTTGCGTTTTGTTCTGCTGCCAGAACTGGTGAGCCAATCGCAGACGCAGCTAATCCAAGAGACAGCGTTGCAGCGATCGACTTCCGAAACATTGAAGCCATTTCATTCATCCTCTTTCTAACTAATTAACTGACTACAAGCATGGTTCTGCCGTATATCATAAAGACATTTTATCATAAATCTCCACACAAGTCAAGCATACGGAACACATTTCCAGGACAATTCATGCAGAAATTTTCGCTTGATTTTTGGTCACAATTCACAAATCGTTCAAAGAATTTGACATATCCGCGCTTTTTTTCTTATCAATCCGATCCCCGTCAAGGGGCAGAAGCAGACTGCGGAGCAGATCCGCGCGCCGGGCAAGGCTGCTTTGTCGCACAGACATATCTGTCAATGGAATCCAAAGCCGTAAAGTGCCTTGCTGCAGCGAAATATCCCGCAGCAATCGGTATTGATCCTGCTGTGGCCGTTCCATAGCAGCACCTCCTATCTCTTTCAATAGGTATGAGCCATGGATTACGGATATCCGTTTATTTTTTGAAACGCTGTTTCATGCGCTGACTGTTATCCAGAATCTGCTTACGGATTCTCAGATGATCGGGCGTGACCTCCAGCAGTTCATCCTCCGCAAGAAACTCCAAGCAATCCTCAAGGCTCAGCACGCGGGGCGGGATCAGCCGCAGTGCATCATCGCTGCCGCTGGCACGTGTATTGGTCAGATGCTTCTTTTTGCACACATTGACTACGATATCTTCCGGCTTGGGAGAAGATCCCACAACCATGCCTTCGTATACAGATGTTCCGGGCGTGATAAACAATGCACCGCGCTCCTGTGCATTAAAGAGTCCATAGGTAACTGCCTCGCCGGTTTCATAGGAAATCAGTGAGCCGATATTGCGGCGGGGAATATCTCCCTTATAGGGTGCATAGCATTCAAATACCGCTGACAGAATTCCCTCACCTTTGGTATCCGTAAGGAATTCGCTTTTATAGCCGAACAATCCTCTGGATGGCACCAGAAACTCCATACGCATTCTGCTGCCTTGCGGATGCATCTGCTGCAGTTCTGCCTTTCGGCTGCCCAGTTTTTCCATCACAGCGCCCACCGACTCCTCCGGCACATCAATCACGAGGCGCTCAATCGGCTCATAGCGTTTGCCATTCACCTCTCGGAAAAGCACACGAGGCGGCGATACTGCCAGCTCATACCCCTCACGGCGCATGGTTTCGATCAAGACGGAAAGATGCATTTCGCCTCTACCTGCCACCAAAAACGCATCAGTGCTGTCGGTTTCGGTAACACGCAGTGAAACATCCCGCAGCAGCTCATGAAACAGGCGATCCCGCAGCTGACGAGAGGTCACATATTTGCCCTCCTGTCCTGCCAGCGGACTATCATTGACTGCAAAAGTCATTTCCACAGTCGGCTCGCTGATTTTTGTGAAATTCAGCGGCTCATAGTTACCGGCGGCACAAATGGTATCACCGATATTGATTCCTTCAATACCGCTGACCCAAACAATATCGCCAACAGTAGCCTCCTGTGTGGGCACACGCTTGAGCTGCTCAATTTGCAGAAGTGTCACAAGCTTTGCATTCATGGGTTTTTCATCGCTGTGGTAATTGCCCACCTGCACCTGCTGGCCCACCTTTGCTTTTCCTCGCACAATTCTGCCGATACCAATTCTTCCGACATATTCATTATAGTCAATCGAGGAAATGAGCATCTGTAAGGGCTGCGTTTCATCGCCGCGAGGCGGTTCGATATAATTGAGAATCGTATCAAACAGCGGCTTAAGATCCGTGCCTGTTTCATACTGGCTGAGAGATGCAGTGCCTGCTCTGCCCGAACAGAACAGCAGCGGGCTTTCCAATTGCTCATCATTCGCATCCAGATCCAGCAGCAGCTCCAGCACCTCATCCCCGATCTGATCCAGACGGGCATCAGGCCGATCAATCTTGTTGACAACAATAATGATTTTCTGACCCATCTCCAGCGCCTTGGAAAGCACAAAGCGAGTCTGCGGCATCGGACCCTCTGCAGCATCCACCAGCAGCAAAACGCCATCCACCATATTGAGCACACGCTCCACCTCACCGCCAAAATCGGCGTGTCCGGGTGTATCAATGATGTTGATTTTTACGTCATGATACATAACAGAGGTGTTTTTCGCAAGAATGGTAATGCCGCGCTCACGCTCCAAATCATTGGAATCCATCACACGCTCTGCCACGGATTGATTATCACGGAAAGCGCCGCTCTGTTTGAGCATTTCATCCACCAAAGTGGTTTTTCCGTGATCTACGTGGGCAATGATTGCAATATTACGTAAATTCTCTCGAACCAAAATGATTCCTCCTGTATCTTATTCCTCAGCAGCAGTCCATTGATTAAGACTGTGCAGCATTCTCTTCCCTGATCCGTTGTTGCAGTTCCACAATGGCACGATCCATTGGAGGCACACTCTGCTGACCGGTCGCCTCTACAGCAAAACGCTTTCCTCGCTCCAACCATTTCATAGCCTTTTTGCGATCGCATTCTACGCCTCTGCCATCGGCATAATGTGCCGAAAGCTGTGCGGCAACCTGCAAATAGGCATTGAGCAGACGCTGCTTCGTTTCACCGAAATCCAAGAAATCGGGGCGGCTGTATACATTCCAATAAGCACGCACAGATTTCTCTGCCTGCAAGGTCCAGTAAAAAGCTTCGGTTTCATCAGCAGTCAGTTCAGCATTGCCATCGGCAGCAGAACCCGTATGATATACTGCCGCCAGATTCAGCATTGCCATCCAGCTTCCATTCTCAGCTGCACGAAACAGCCATTCCACACATTTTTTCTCATCCTGCTCCACGGCAATACCGTTGCGATAGCACTCTGCAATCAGATATGCCGCATCCTGCACATCACGATCTGCCGCTCTCAGCAAATAAGACAGTGCTTTATCGGGATCCTTGTCCACGCCCAGACCGAAATAGTATCGTTCTGCCGCCTCAAGCAGTGCGCCGCGTTCGTCTCGCTGTGCACGCATCAGCAGCTCATCCATTTGCAGTACGCCGTAGGGGCGATATACCGTGACCGGCAATCGGCTGCCGGGACCTTCCTGCGGAACAAAATCCACTCGCATTGCCGGAAGATACTGAATTTTCATACATTTCTCCTTTCGGGATATATCGGGCATGAAAATGCCGAAAGCCCTTGATAATCAAGGGCTTTCGGTGTGTTTGGTGGGAGAGGGTGGATTCGAACCACCGAAGTTAAAGAACAACAGATTTACAGTCTGCCCCCTTTGGCCACTCGGGAACTCTCCCATTATACATATGGAGCTGGTGGACGGACTCGAACCCCCGACCTGCTGATTACAAATCAGCTGCTCTACCAACTGAGCTACACCAGCATTTTGCTTCAACGGTTCGGTTTGTGTTCTCCGCAACCAGCTTTATTATTATAGCACAGAGTTTTTCGATTGTCAAGCTTTTTTTTCATTTTTTTCGATTTTTTTTGCTGATTGACAAAAAATCCAGAAAACACGTCATTTTTGCTTTGCTCATATTTTGTATTATATCCCCGCAGCAACCAATGCACCGCATCGATTCCGATACGGTGCATCCATTACTACTGATTTTATGACTTGTCATTGATAATCTGATCCCAATTCGGCTCATCGCCGATCAGAGTTGCAACATAGTATCGCAGAATAAAGGTCGCATCATTGAGATCACAGATGGTATTGTTATCCACATTTCCGGCTGCATATCCCATATGAGGATATTCCTTATGCAGCAGCTCCATGCGTTCCTTCTCTGCCTTGCCCACAAGCCCGGCAGCATAATACCGCAGCACACACATGGCATCCGCAACATCGACCCTGCCATCGCCATTCACATTACCGCGTACCGGATCCGGTTCCACGGTAACCGTAAAGCTTTGCAGATCAATCGCCGGCAAATCGTTGCCGTACTCGCCCTCTTCAGCATATACGCTCAGCAGAGGAAAATCCTTTCCGGAAGATTGCTTCAATACTCTCTGATCAAAATACAGCTGATACTGTCCTACGGGAATATTCTGCGGAACACGCACATCAAAGGTTAAAAAGGAAGCATCCGGATCATCTATAATACCATTGGTATTGATCATTCCGGGACCATACCACGCAACCAGATTATGCACATCCTGTACGGAAGAATAGTCATTGTAACTATTGGAAGTCAGCTCAGGGTCGTAATCATAAGGATCATCCAGAAAATTCGGTACGGAAAAACCGCCATTTTCAATGACGATTTCCGGATCACTGCCTAATGTCAGACGCATCATATTGATACCGCTGTAATGCTCGATATACATAGCACCTTGCAGCACCACATCCGTCTCCTTCACCTCAGAGGCAAACAAATAGGAACGGGATGCCTCTAAGCGAAACGTCATTCTTGTTTCTTCCGCAGATACAGAAGCTGTCAAACCATTGGCAGTCAGCACCACAGCCGCCGCCAAAGCGACGGTACGGTAAAGCATACGATTTCTTTTCACAATCGGATTCCTCCTCATAATATTACGCAGAACAAAGGAGCAGCATATGGCAAAATCATCGCAGCGCAGTGTTGAAATCCATTACGGCACACTCCCCTTAGCGCAGCTTCTCGGCAGTCTGTCAGTGGAGTCTTGCACCGCAGGGAACAGTATCATCCACGAACATGACTTTGCAGCTTCCATCGGGCAGATCCGAAGCACAGATCATACCGAAGCTCTCCACACCGCAAAGCTTCACCGGCTTGAGGTTGGCAACCAACAAAACCTTCTTTCCAATGAGATCTTCCGGCGCATACCACTTGGCGATACCTGATACTACCTGACGCTGACTGACACCATCATCCAACTGCAGGCAAAGCAGCTTAGAAGATTTTTTCACCTTTTCACAGGCAATGACTTTCGCCACACGCAAATCAGAGCGGAAGAAGGTATCAATGTCGATTTCCTCAGCAAAGGGTTCCACCGCAGGCTGTTCGGCAGCCTTTGCAGCAGCAGCCTTCTGTTCCTCGGCAGCCTTCAGCTCCGCCAGAAATGCTTCCGCATTCACACGGACAAACAAAGGCTTTGCAGCACCGATCGTTGCGCCATGCTGCAATCCGCCGAACTGTGCACAGCGTGCAAAAGATACCTCTTCGGCACAAGCAACAGCATCAGGAGTATATGCAAGAATCTTTTCAGCCGTTTCAGGCATAAAGGGCTTAAGCAGTCCGCCAATGCAGCGAATGCCGCAAAGCAGATTGTACAATACCTTTGCGAGTCTCGGACGGGCATCGGGATCCTTTGCTAACACCCAAGGCGTTGTTTCATCAATATACTTATTGCAGCGGCGTGCCAGATCCATAACAACTTCGATGGCATCACTCACACGGAATGCATCCAAAAGCTCGGCAACACGAGGTGCTGTAGCTTCTGCAACTGCCTTAAGATCTGCATCAAATTCCGTATCCGGTGCAGCAGACAGCAGCGCTTCGGTCGGAATCACACCCACAAAATACTGGTTGAGCATCGCTACGGTACGATTCACCAGATTGCCCAATGTATTGGCAAGATCAGAATTGAATCGTTCAATCATGGTTTCATAGGTAATGGATCCGTCAGAAGCAAAAGGCATCTCACTCAGCAGATAATAGCGCACTGCATCCACACCGAACCGTTCTACCAGCTCATCCGCATAGATCACATTGCCTCTGGATTTGCTCATTTTATCATTGCCGAACAGCATCCAAGGATGGCCAAAGATCTGCTTCGGCAGCGGCTGGCCCAGCGCATGAAGCATGATAATCCAGTAAATGCTATGGAAACGAACAATGTCCTTGCCAATCACATGCACATTGGCAGGCCAATATTTCTGATAATGCTCGCCGTGATTGCCATTGACATCATAACCCAATGCGGTAATATAATTGGAAAGCGCATCAATCCAGATATAGATGACATGCTTGTCATCAAAGGGAACCGGAATGCCCCACTTCACTGTTGTACGGGATACACACAGATCCTGCAAGCCGGGCTTGATAAAGTTATTGAGCATTTCCTTTTTGCGGCTTTCGGGATAAATAAAATCGGGATTTGCCTCGATATACTCCTCCAGCCACTGTTGATATTTCGAAAGCTTCAGGAAATAGGCTTCCTCTTTTGCATCTCTGACCTCTCTGCCGCAATCGGGACATTTTCCGTCCACAAGCTGTGATTCAGTCCAGAAGCTTTCGCAGGGAGTGCAGTATTTGCCGACATATTCGCCCTTATAGATATCTCCCTGCTCATACAGCTTTGTAAAAATATCCTGCACGGTTTTGGTATGATAGGGATCGGTCGTGCGGATAAACTGATCATAGGTCGTATTCAACAGGTCGCAGATCTCACGAATCTCACCGGCAATCTTATCCACATGCTGCTGAGGAGTAATACCTGCCTCTTTGGCAATTTCCTCAATTTTCTGACCATGCTCATCGGTACCGGTCAGAAAATACACGTCATAACCCTGCATCCGGCGAAACCGTGCCAAAGCATCGGTCATGACGATCTCATAAGTATTTCCGATATGAGGTTTGCGTGATGTATACGCAATCGCTGTTGTTAAATAATAGGGCTGCTTGTTCATTGGTGATAGACCTCCTTCAATTGTCTGGTGCCGCAGAGTTGCCGCAGCAATTTTCTCCGTTTCTCATTATACCATATTTTTTAGTGTTTGTCATGTATTTTTTGAAATTTCTCAAAATTTCCCTTTGACGGCAGAAAAAAACGGCAGCGCAGCGTGAAATACACTGTGACGCCGTATACTGTGGACAGTTTCAGCCCTGCTGTATCATCATCGAACGCATCCGCAAGGCAACAAGTGCATCGCAAATCACAACGATCCGCCGTAAACAAAGATGGTTTGCGGATGCTTTTGCACTGCGAGATGCGTTTGTGCCTGTATAAGCTTTGTCTGTTCTAAAAACAACAACGCAATGGAAAGCCACTGCGTTGTTGTGTTTCAATGATCCATACAGGATTACTCTGTCTTTTCCTCCGCTGCATCCACAATGCCGTTTTGCGCCTTCAGCAAATCACGGATCTCAGTGAGCAGCACTTCCTCTTTAGAGGGAGCAGGAGGAGCTGCAGGTGCAGCAGGCTTCTGACGTCTGAGTGCATTGATACCCTTGATAATAAGGAACAAACAAATTGCAGTCAGCAGGAAAGTGATGATATTCTGAATAAAACCGCCGAAGTCAATATAGGGATGATTGCCCCACGGAATGCTGATACCAAAATTGTTGAAGTTCAGTCCGAACAGAAACGTTCCGATGATCGGTGTCAGAATATCAGTGACCAAAGAATTGACAATCGCCGTAAATGCGCCGCCGATGATCACACCGACTGCCATATCAATGACATTGCCTCTGGAAATGAACTCTTTGAATTCCTGCATGATGGATTTCTTCTCGTTAGCCATATGTATAACATCCTTTCCCGCAGCATACGCGCTGCATCCAATTTTCAACCTATTATACCATATTTTCGCCAGAATTGCACTATGCATTCCGACGATTTTTCGCAGTATATCCTGTCAATTTTTCGTGTATTTTGACTCCGTCATTCCTGTTTTGTGATATTCTTCGGATTATTTGCGATTTGCACAAAATCCTGTGCTGCGTTTGTGCAGAATCAACAAAGATGGTAAAAAATGTTTCCTTTTCTGAAAAAGCTGTGGTATAATGGGTAAGATAAACAGGAAAAGTGCTCCGATTTTCCAGTCGGAGCAAAGAAAGCTTGAACGTCGTGAAAGGAGAATGCTCCGGCATCAACCGGAGTGTAATACGATTCTATGGCATCCTATACAACCGGAAAAGAATTGCGGAAATCGCCCAAACGGCTGATCGCAGTCGGTCTTGTTGCTGTATTGGCACTGGTATCGGCATTTGGTGTCAAATCGGTTATGGACGGTCTCACGGATATCGAGCGGGAAACATCTTCTGATACAGAATCGGAGCTGAGTATTCCTACGCTTTCAAACAGCAGCACAGTCGAGGACAAGATCATTTATACCTACGACGTCCGCTTCCACGAAGATATTCAGAAAGGACCTCTGGCTCTTGTGAACCGAACCCATGCCACCAAAGATCTGGAGGAGGGATTGGTTTCTGTATTCGAGCACAAGAATTCCCATTATCATGTCAAGGATCAGGAGGTATTGCTGACCGAGGAATGCATCAAGGCACTCAATGCGATGCTCAAAGCATTCTATGAGGCAACCGGCCGAGAGGATTTGCAGGTCATCAGCGGCTATCGCACCAAGGCATATCAGCAATCGCTTTACGATAACGCAGCACAGGATGATGCTGAAGATGCTGCCTCCAGAGTTGCAAAAGCAGGACACAGCGAGCATGAAACCGGTCAGGCTGTGGATTTCAATATCTTCCGTGACGGCATTACTCTGGAATTTGACGGAACCGAGGAATACGCATGGCTTGCAGAGCATTGTACCGAATACGGTTTTATCCTGCGATATCCGGAGCACAAGGTTGCCGTGACCGAGTTTTCCTATGAGCCGTGGCATTTCCGTTATGTGGGTGTACCCCATGCACAGTATATGCAGGAGGAAAATCTGGTGCTGGATGAATATATCCCCATGCTTTCCGCATATACTTACAGCGGTACACATCTGGAGATCAATGACAAAAACGGATTTTTATATGAAGTATTCTTCGTACCTAAAAATGAAGAATCCAACACCACAGAGATTCCTATCCCTGCCGAACTGGAGTATACAGTATCCGGCAACAATATTGACGGCTATATCGTAACCGTCGCTACCGGAAAAAAGCAGCAAGCTTCCGCACAACAGATCCCTGCTGATCCGAAACCCGAAAGCAGTGCAGCCGATGAATCAGCGGATTTGCCAACTGCATAACCCATATGCATCCAAACCCTAACGATAAACCACGTTTGCTTTTCTTTTCAGAGAAAAACAAACGTGGTTTTTTTGATACGAATCTAATAAGATATTCAATGCACCGGCAGTTTGTACTCTTTGCCGATCAGCTTTGCTGCCACAAGACGCAACGCATGCATAGCATCCAGCACATTCACTCTGCCGTCATCATTAACATCACCGTTTCGCTGCTGCGTCGGTGTGAGATCGATTGAAAACCCTGCCAATTGTTTTGCAGAATAATGCAGCAATGCCATGGCATCCTCCAGCGTCACAATCTGATCATCATTGAAATCACCGACGATCTCTTTGGTGGGAATCTGTGAAAACGCTTCGATGGTAGTCTCATAAGCAGCAAGCATCTGCGCATAGACTGTATGCTTTGCTACACTTGCTTCACAATCCGATTTCAGCTTCTCTATCTCAGCAAGTCCTTCCGCATCATAGCGTTCCAGAGGCAATTCCTTATATGCCGTTTGCAGATCCGACAGCAATTGTTCCCGTTTCAGCGGAATCCAAAGCTCATTCAGAAAGCGATGCTTTTTCTCAAGAAACACACAAATATATGTCAGGCATTCCTCATAGGTATAGCCATTGACCGGTCCCAGCGGACGGTTTTTGCCAAGCATATTCCATTTGGCATTATTCATTGCCGCCGATGCGGATAAGGCTTTCCCCATGGCATGAATCCCGGTTTCCGATTCCGTATCAAAAAGATCCAGCAGAACAGGCTCCAATCGCTCATAAAACAGCGATACTGTGCGTTCCTGAAATGCTTCTTTTCGATACAATGTACCAAGCCATCCGAATTCTGCCGAATCGGGTGAGCCTTCAATCGGAAGATATGCAGTAAACAGCGTTGCAGGATTGCAGGCCATATGGGATGCCACTACTTTTGCAAAATTTGCCATAGATAAATCAAAATCCCATGTCGGCCCTGCATGCAGCTTGCCGTCCCCATGCGCATCCGAATCCTTCCAGAAATAAAAACTGGTATTGCTGCCGTCAATATTGGCGGTTATCTCCTGCAGCAAAAAGGCAAAGGCAACAGAATCCACATCCAGATATTCGCTGTAATGTTTGCCCAGACTGTTGCAGCCATCCTCAGAATAAATGGCATCCTCCAGTTCCTGCATAAACTGCCGCATATACAACACCTGTGCTTTTGTTGCATATTCAGGACTTCGCATCTCTACACATTGTCCTCTGGATGTGACAAAGCCGCTTTCACAAGCCGGATATCTGCCGCTCAGCTGAAATTCCACCAGATATCCACCTGTAATATCCTCGGGTTCATTGGGAATATTCGCATACCGATAGCTGTTGGGAACACGGCTTTTTTTGTCGCCGTCGGAATAAACTATGGGATATTCGCTGAGCTTCTTTGGATTGCACTTCTCGGTTGCTTCCTCCAAATCCTCGATATTGACCCGATGCTTCTGAATCTGCACACGCTCAAAAAGCTGATAAGTGCCACGATATGAGCCATCGGCATAAAGATCCACAAACACATAATCCAGCGTCACAAGCTCTGTTGCATCACTCAATGCCATGGCAGCGGCATTGCGCAGCATCGTATGATCCAGATAATTGGCAATCAGCTCCCACTTCTTCGCCTTGCCCATACCATACAGATTCTGCTTTTCGGGCAGCTTGATATGATAGGGCTTTTTTTTGCTGTAACCCCATGTGCTATTGCCTCTGCCGCTGATTTTCTCCAAATCGCCTTGATATTCCACACTTTGATCGGCATTGAGCATCAGAACAGTTCCGCTGTCGGAACGGGATTTCGCACCGTCCACATAGTCCAAACCGCCATGCGTCGTGGAAAGAAACACACAGCCCAGATCCGATTGCAGTATATGCAGCATACCGCATTCCTTTGTTCCGACTCGAACCCGAAAGCTGTCTGCGGTATTGAGCAAATCCGTTTTGACGCCAGACTGCACTAACGTATCATTCAGATACAATTGATCTCCACCGGCAGCATAAGTGATCTTCAAAGCACTGCGATCGGCCGTGGCAGGCAAGCAAAGATAACGACAATCCTCATATTCGCTGTAAAACCATTCCGTATAATCCAGATCTGTAGCTACCTCTGCTGCCAGATCAGAAACTTGCAGCGATGTCACAGGGATTTCCGCATAAAGGTTTTCCTCCGGTTCTGCGTCAGATGCTGCCGTCTTATCAGACTGCACGGCGGTTTCCGTCCATGACCGAACAACCGTCTCCTCTGCTGCCGCAGCCTGCTCCGTTTTCATCTGAAGCGAGCTGCTTAACATCAATACCGTTGCCAGCAGCAGGCTCAACAGACGCTTGTTGTAATTGCATTGCGAAAGCCCTGCAGCATTGTACTTTGCGGTTTGTTTGATACAAAACCTGTCTTTCATTATGAAACCTCTTTTTCTTTTTTCATCAAGTCATATCTTGCAGCGCATCCAACAATACCTTTGCAAGAGATGCTGTGGTCAATTCACCGGCAGTACGCTTTTCAATCAGAATACAAAATGCCACGGGACAGGTCTCCTGCATAGAGAATCCCACCAGCAGTGAATTTTCATATTCCTCACCATGGTCAATAATCTGCGCTGTACCACTTTTAACACCACATACATAATCACCAAGGGAATCTTTGTAATAGGCAGCGGCATTCTGTGTCATAACGTCCCGAACTGCCTGTGCAGTGGTTGCGGAAAACAGCTGTTCCGATGACTGCCGCACGGTCTGCTCTGTCCGATTGCCTTCTGCATCGGTTTTGGCAGCAATAACATAAGGCTGCACCGACTTTCCGGTACCGGATGCCACAGCAGTTTGCCAGAGCATAAGCTGATAGGGACTGATCAGCGTATCTCCCTGCCCAAGACAACTCCATTGGGTATCAAAATCCTTTGGATCTGCCAACGTAACCGTTGCCGGAGAAGCTGTAATGCCATCCATCAAAAGACGCTTACCCTTCTCGCCGTTTACGGCATAACCCATTTTTGTAAATGTCTCAATCACACGAGAAAGCGGAAGCTGCTCCGACTGCACAAGCTGTGCAAAATAAGGGTTGCAGCTGTTAGCAAATGCCTGCACAAGTGTCTGTGTACCATGGCCCTGCTCTTTATGACAATTGATCCGCTGGCGCTTGGCATTCAGCCATGAGCCGCTGCAATCATACTGCATTGCATTGATCTGCTCGATCCCACAGGTCTCATAAGCTGCAATCAGGGTAGAGACCTTTTGCGTCGAGCCGGGCACCATGGGATAAAACGCCTTGCATAACAGACTTCCGCTTGGCATATTGGCAAGATCATCATAGCCTTTTGCAATATCCACACAAGGCTTACTGACACAAACCAGCAGCTCTCCTGTTTTCCAATTACAAGCAATGACGGTACCTTCCTTCTCTCCCATCGCATCGAATACCGCCCGATTGGCAGAATGCAGCAAGGTCGTTTCCCAGGAGGCATTCCCTTGAGACATACCCAGCATAAAACTGTAATTGGTCAGATCTTCCAGATTACGGGAAATCAGCGTGTTGCTCATTTGTCCGCTGGTATCTCCGATGAAATTCCCCACATCGGCAAACTGTCCTTCGGGATATTCCTCCAAGGGACGGCTGCCATCAAAGAGCACATCGCCGGTACGATCATATACGATACCGTAATCGGCAGTGCCCGACATCGCAACATAATAGGAGGCCTCTGTCAGCAGCGTATAGGTCAGATATCCAAGCGCTGCCAGAAACAGCACGATCAGCAGTGAGGTAGCTTGCCCCGCTCTCAGCACGCTGCGCGGCGCATCCACCGAAAGCGGAATCGGATTGCGGGCTTTGCGGGACTTTCCGTCCGTTTGACGTTTCATGCTTTTTGCATCCTCCCTCCTTGCGCTTTTTTGCGAGAGCGCTCAGCGGATGACAGCACAGGTGCCTGTGCCGCCTTGAGAAATCCCGCCAGAATTCCGCTTGCCAGCATGGAGCTGCCGCCCTGTGACAAAAACGGAATCGTTACGCCCGTAAAGGGAATCAGGTTGCAAGAGCCGAAAATATTCAAGGTCATCTGTACCATAAAGACCGCCGCAACACCAACTGCCAAGCCTGCATGATAATAGCTGCGAGGCGGTACCGTAAGCACCGCTGCCGGCAAAAACAGTACCAGTATCACTGCCATCAGAGCAGAAAACAATCCCCACTCCTCACTGATTGTCGCAAATACAATATCGGTATTGGCAGCAGCTACCGTATGCAGCGTACCATTACCGGCTCCCTTACCAAACCAACCGCCCTCTGCAATGGCAGTGAGCGCTTTGCATTGCTGATAACCATCGCCCGACATATCTGCCCAGATATCCACATTCAATCGATCCTGTACATAAGCGGGTGCAAACTTCAACGCCGCAACTGCCAAGACAGCACCGCATATGCCAAATACAACCATGAACCTTACGGACCATTTTTCCCGCAGATAGTATAACCGCAGCAGCAATCCAAAGGCTGCAACCGCCAGAAATGTCGGCAAAGATCCCAAATCTCTGCACCACCACTGCAAACAGACAATCACGCCTGTGCAAATCAGCATGCCCAGATTATCCGGTACATAATGCAGACCCTTCCATTCCTTTTTTTGCAGCTGTGTATGCATCGACGATGCACAGATCAGTACAAAGACAGGTTTGACAAATTCGGAAGGCTGGATGGTAATGAATCCCAAATCAATCCAGATTCCCCGGCTGCCCGTAAACAACAATATAGACAGCACCAGGATTCCAAACAGTACATACCACAAAGGCTTCAAACGCTCTGCCCGATAAGGATTCCGCACCAACAAATAGGAAAGCTGACACATAACAAATGCCATCAAGCCAAACAAATAATGCTTCATCGCAAAAACCGCACCGCCAAAACAGGATTGATATATGGTGCTGATGCCCAATACCAACAGCAATACAAAATCCACAGTGCAAGCCTGCCGCTGCACCAATTGCAGTACGATACTGCCGACAAAATCTGCAGCCAGCACATAACAGCCAAGCTTCATTACTTCCGGAGTAAAGCCTGCAGTCAATCCTACAGTCAAAAGCATTGCCGTATGCGCCGCTACTATCAGCAGCAGTAAAAACGGATGAGAACCGGAACGACGGGGATCTATTGTGCGGCTCATTCTCCCACGCTCCTTCCGCCGCCCTTGATCACAGTCAAGGTTCTGCTTCCAATTCGGATTTTATCGTTCACACGCAGGATCCGCGGCTTATGAATCCGCACCCCATTGACATAGGTGCCCCCTGCCGATCCAAGATCCTCAATCCGCCAGTTGCCTTCACTGAGTACCAATATAGCATGAAACCGTGAGGCCTCCGCCTCCTGTACCCGGATATCCGCACTGATATGTCTGCCGATCAAAATCTCCGCTGCACCCAATGGATAACAGATATCCCCGCAGGAAAGCATATAGCCCTTGCCTTCCTTTGCCCAGATCCGGTCACCGCGGCGACGTTCTCTGCCGGATGCCAACAGAATCATCAGCGCACAGATATCTGTAAAAATCACAACAACAGCAGTCAAAGCTTCACGCAGTACGGGCGTTTCGGCAAAGAATCGCACAATCGCTTCGGACATACAGACTCCTTTCTCCTTGTTCCAACGGGTTCCTTGCATACTTTGTCAGTATCGCATATCCATTCTCTCAAGTGCAGAAAACACTGTTGTCCGATCAACATTCCGGTCATAAACAGGGTACTGTATGTCAATTCGGATTCCGCAGCGTAATCCTCACACAAAATCAAACCATCTGTTTGGTTTCAGGTTTTACAGAAACGCTCTCGTTCGGCATTGCTCCGTGACGTTCCAGATATTCCTGCACCAGACGTTCTGCATCGGCATAGCTTTGAAGATTGCAGCAGGCTGCCCGAAAAGCTGCCGCACCGGGTCTTCCTCGCAGATACCACAACGTATGCTTTCGAACCTCACGCATGGCCAATGCTTCGGATTTCTCACTGTCCGCAAGCACCATGCGGATATGATGCAGCATTTCTGCAAGCCGCTGCTCTACCGTTGGCGGCACAAAGCATTTTCCCTCTGCTGCGGCTTTCACCTCATCAAAAATCCACGGATTTCCATAGGTTGCACGACCGATCATCACCAGATCACAGCCGGTTTCTTCATACATACGCAGACAATCCGCACCGCTTTGCACATCTCCGTTGCCGATTACAGGCACCGATACGGCTGCCTTCACTGCGGCAATCTGCCGCCAATCCGCACGACCGCTATATTGCTGAATCCGAGTCCTTCCATGCACACAGATGGTCTGTGCTCCTGCGGCTTCCATGCGCTTTGCAAATTCCACAGCATTGATGCTTTGTGCATCCCAACCAATCCGCATCTTTACGGTCACCGGAATATTCTTCGCTGCATGCACCGCTGCTTTCACAAGTGCTTCTGCCAGCTCCGGCGTTTTCATCAAAGCAGAGCCTGCTCCGCTGTTGACAA
>JAFXJT010000057.1 GCA_017532085.1 Oscillospiraceae bacterium
ACAACCTGCTCTTTAATGGAAACGATTTTTACAACACGATCAAAAAACGGAATCAACCAGTGAGGACCGGTATGCCATTCCTGATGGAACGAACCCAGTCGCTCAATCACATATACCTTAGCCTGCGGTACAATGCGGATATTGGCAATAAGCACCAGCAGAAAGAATACAATCAGAACCAAGGCGATGATCAAACCGCCGGAACCAGCAAGAATCGCTGCAGATGTGAGTGTCAACATAATCATATCCTCCTAAATCGTCATTGTATATTGAAATTTTTTTCGAACCGGTTTTGCATTTACAGAACAGTGGTCTGTTCTGCCATGGATTTGCGAACCACAAGCTTTGCACCTTGTACCTGCTGCACCGTTACCACCGTATCCTTCGGCAGCACACTGCCATCTTCGGAAATCGCCATCCAATCGATCCCGTTGAGACGTACTCTTCCGGTACCGGCTGCACTGCAGACTTCCTCAATGATCACCGCCGTGGCACCGATTTCCTTATCTGCATTCATCGGCACAACATTCTTGACCTTAAGCTTTCGCAGAAGCGGACGTGTGCACACCAGCAGCAGCAACGATATCAGCACAAAAATTGCAAGCTGTCCCGTAAAGCCAAGATTTGCCATCGCTGCAAAGAATGCTCCCAATGCGCCTACAGCAAACCAGATGCTCACAAGCTGCATACTGGCGATCTCAGCTAAGACAGTCAATACAAAAATCACACCCCAAAAAATCATATACGTAGTCACAGATTGCTCCTCCCTTCATCAGATTGCTTAGATGGATGCTTGGTTTTGTACTTTTGCTGTGTTTTTATTCTAACATATTATCATTGAATATGCAAGGTACAAATTCAAACAAATTCTCCCTCCAGAGCCGATTAGCACCGATTTTTCAAAACCTCCTCTCACACATATAGCCGCTCCAAGCCGCATTCGCATTCTGAAAAGGCCTCGGATTTCTTGTGTTTCGCCCATATTTCTTCGCAGATACGTTGTTTTCTTGTTTTCTTTCATTTGCAGAATAATCCTGCTTTTTCAGCACATACTGTTTCTATACCACTGCAAACAAGCGTTTTGCTTGTTTGCAGGGTATGATTCCGATTATTTCAAAAGGAGCCTTCGCCATGATGAATCAGAAGAAAAACCCGAACATTCACTGCACCGTGGAACAGTGCCGCTACAATATGTGCAGCGAAAATTACTGCACGCTCGATGTGGTCAACATTGGTACCCACGAGAGCAACCCTACCGTTAAGGAATGTGTGGATTGCGATTCCTTTGAAAAGCGTATCGGCGGCTGCCGATAAGCTTCCTTGTGACCCTGTGTATTGTATGCACAGGGTCTGTACATATCGCACAAATAACAATGTCAATTTATGGAAGTTCATCCAAAATTCAAAAAAGAACTTGAACTAATCCACTTTTTGCAGTATAATAATACTATGCTGATCTATCCTGCATACCCTTTCCGGAAAGGAGTTTCTCTATTATGTCCGACAAAACAATTACTTTCTCGATTACTCAGGAAAAAGAACTGGAAATGAAACGCAATCTGCAACAGGTTTATGATGCACTTGTGGAAAAGGGCTACAATCCCATTAACCAGATCGTAGGTTATATTCTCTCTGAGGATCCCACCTACATAACGGTGCACAAGAATGCCAGAAGTCTCATCCGCCGCATTGATCGGGATGAGCTCATGCAGGCGTTGGTCAAATCCTATCTTTCCGATTAAATATGAAATGTCAAACGGCGAAGCCTTCCATCGGGCTTCGCCGTTTTCTTTTGCTTTTATAACACATAACACAAAATCGCAATGGCTTGCAGAAAACTGCCTGCATTCACAAACATATGAAAGATACTATGAAAATAGGGACGCTTCTTACCGATTCCATAGAGTACGGCGCCTACTGTATAACATATGCCGCCGCCCAGAAGCCACCAGAATCCTACCATGGTCAGAACTGTGATGGTTGGTTTCAACACAGCAACCACTGCCCATCCCATTGCCAGATAACATATCATACTCAATTTCGCATATTTTTTCAGATCAATGGCGGTAAACACTGCTGCGGTACATGCACAGCCCCATTCTACTCCAAATACAACCCATGCAATTGCCGGATTCATTTCACGAATGCCTGCAAGCAGAATTGGGGTATATGTTCCGGCAATCAGAAAATAAATCGTGCAATGATCAATCACCTGCATCACACGCTTTGCCATACCGTCATTCAATCCATGATAAACACTGGAAACCGTAAACAGGGATATGGTTGCAAACCCATAGATCCCGGCACTGACGATCGCCCACGGATCTCGATGCGATGCTCCGATCAATACACCAAACACCAGAATCAGAACGCCCACAGATGCACCGACAATATGTGTGATCATATTCATAAGCTCCTCACCCCGTGAGTAGCGAGGCAATACACGTTCCCGCAGCGGGGTTCTTGCTTGTGTCATAGTTCATCATCCTTTCCGAATCAAGAACAATGCTTCGTGTTAGGATTATCATACCCCATTTTCACGCTCTATGCAACCTACTGCAGCCTTTCATCGGCTCTCTGTGTGAGATACTGCGTTCTACCGTAAAATATTACGTATTTACGCCAATTCCACGATCAGTAGAATTGCTTTTCTTGCGGTAGAACATCAGATTCTATCGCATTTCCTGCACAATCACAAGCCATTTTCACAGATCAAGGCAGAACAAAAGCGGAGCAGCTTCTGATGTTTCTCATCAAAAGTCGCTCCGCAGTCATTTCCCGGATACAAAATCCGATTATTTACGTTTTGCTTTTTTCTGTTTTGCTGTTCCGTTTTTAACGGATTTTTGTTTCGACTGTTCCATTGCTGCTTTCGGCGTATCCACAATCGGCTCACCAACCAGAATACCCAAAAGTATCCACATCAAAGGAGACACGGTAAGCACGGATATGCCAACCACAGCCGTCAGCGTAAAGCTTGCTGCACCACCCAAGGATGCCAGATACAACCAGTTCTTTGTTTTACGATAGTTCCGAATGCCATACCAGATACAAACTGCAAGAAATGCCAAATACAGCAAAAGCGAAGGAATGCCTCTGGTGGCGGCAATATAAATGTATTCATTATAGGGACGATCAATCGCATTGGGATGATATTCAATATACATACTGGATTTCAGCTGTGAATAGGTGAAATTATCGGGGCCGGTACCCAGCATCGGATAGTTTCCTACCACTCGCAGTCCCTCCTGCCAGCAGTGTCCAAGAACCGATGCCGCATTGTAGATATCGAAATCCGGCTCCGCACTGGGAGAATAGGGTCCCGCTGTACTCAAACGATAGGAGCCGTCATCCCATACAATACCGCCGTCATAGAGTCTGTATCCATTTGCAACTGACGCATTATCATAGGTTTGATAAACATCATTGAGCCCAGGTGACACATATGCCCAGCCAAATGAACACAAGAGTGAGCCCGCCAGCACCACCGGTGCAAGCCAGCGTTTTCCGGTTATAGCATTATGCTTTATACAAAACAGCACTGCCATTTCCAAAACAGCAACCACTGCAGCAATCAAGCCGGCAACGGTCTGAGTTTTCAGCAGCAGCAGCATACTCAAGCCCATACTGACCAGCGCAGCAATCCGTTTCTTCTTGCTTTCCGAAAGCATTGCATAGGGAATCGCAATTCCCAGCAGCATTCCCAACAACATCGCAAAGGGAATCGGACTATCGGTGAAACCCGATGGCAGCCGCAGATTCTGATACAGCAGCGGCTCCACAAAAGCAAATTGGTTCGGGAACGAAAACCAAGGCTGCGCCTGCAGCATCCCCCAGATGGCATTGGCAATTCCAAGGCCCATAACCAAACAGAAGAACCGATCAAGATTCTCTTTTCTGCGCAGCATGCTTCCAAGATAAAACATCGCGGCATACATCAGCAATGCAAGCCATCCTTCATCTCGTCCATCCAGACCAAAGAAAGACATCTCGGAATCAAACGAGTTGATCAGTGAAATGATGCCCCATGCAAGAACAGCAAGCACCAGACCATAGGGCAGCGCTGTTGCTTTGGAAAACTGATTCCGCATCAATCCTACTACCATTGCAATGATCGCTGCAACACCGCAAATCGAAAACAGCATCGATATACTGCGCAGCGATATCAGCAACGAAGCAAGAAGATAGGAAAATCCTGACTGCTGCATCATGTCCGAAAGATCAGATGAAAGCGAATACGTAATTTGATGGATGGCTGAAGAGCCGGCAATGACTGTCAGCATGATAAATAACAGCTTACCGCAAACGCTCCGATAGCGATCCAAATCCATATTCAATATGAAATTGGATTTTTCTGTGGTATGAAAGATGGTCTTTGGCATAACACAACTCCTTAAAAAAATGCGCATGAATCCAATATACCGATCCATGCGCATTCTCGTTTCCTGTATTATTTTGCAACCTCGACTGCGCGGCTTTCGCGAATCAGATTGACCTTGATCTGACCGGGATATTCCATTTCATCCTCAATCTGCTTGGCAATCTCACGCGCAACCAGAATCATCTTTTCATCATCAATGATCTCCGGTTTTACCATGACGCGTACTTCACGGCCTGCCTGAATCGCAAAGCATTTTTCCACACCCTCATAAGAGGTGCAGATCTCTTCCAGCTTCTGCAGACGCTTGATGTAGCTTTCCAGATTCTCGCTGCGTGCCCCGGGTCTTGCAGCAGAAATCGCATCCGCTGCCTGTACGATGCAAGCGATGACAGTCTTAGGCTCAACATCATTATGGTGTGCCTCGATGGCATGAACGATATCGGCATTTTCCTTATACTTGCGGCATACATCCACACCAATGGCTACGTGGGAGCCTTCAATCTCTGCAGTCAATGCCTTGCCGATATCATGCAGCAGACCTGCTCGACGTGCCATATTTGCATCCACGCCCAACTCAGAAGCAAGTACGCCGGACAACATCGAAACTTCAATGCTGTGATTCAATACATTCTGACGATAACTGGTACGGAACGTCAGACGACCCAACAGACGCACCAGCTCAGGATTCAGTCCATGTACATTGGTTTCCAGAATCGCACGCTCACCCTCCTGCTTGATGCGCTTTTCCACATCTCGGCGAGCCTTGTCAACTTTTTCTTCAATGCTGGCAGGATGAATACGGCCATCCACAATCAGCTTTTCCAGAGCCAGTCTTGCCACTTCACGACGTACCGGATCAAAGCAGGAAAGCGTAATGGCTTCCGGCGTATCATCAATGATCAAATCCACGCCTGTCAGCGTTTCCAGTGTACGGATATTTCGTCCTTCACGGCCGATGATCCGTCCCTTCATTTCATCGTTCGGCAGCGGCACAACAGATACCGCAACCTCAGAAACCTGCTCAGCAGCACACTTCGCAATGGCAAGCGAAATATGTCTGCGAGCAATTTCGTCGCAGCTTGTTTTTACCTGCTGCTCATATGCCGTGATCTTCACTGCCTTTTCATGGGTCAGATCTGCATCCATTTGTGTCAGCAGATACTCACGTGCCTGTTCACGGCTGAACTCAGAAATCCGCTCCAAAATATCCAGCTGGCTTTTTTTCATCTTATCCAGCTCTTCGGCACCGGCCTTTTTCAAAGCTTCTGCTTCTGCCAGTTTTTCGTCTGCAGCGTGCAGCTTGTTCTGCAGCGCTTCTTCCCGACGCTCATATTGATCGGTTTTCTTATCGAGATTTTCTTCCTTCTGCTGAATGCGGCGCTCCTGGCGAGACATCTCACCACGACGCTCTTTCAATTCACGTTCAGCCTCGGAACGAAGCTTGAAGATCTCATCCTTCGCTTCCACAAGCGCTGCCTTTTTGCGGTCATTTGCTTCTTTTTCCGCGGCAGTACGGATTCGCTCCGCTTCTTTTTCTGCGCTGCCAATCGCAGCTTCGGCTTCCATCTTTCGATGCGCCACGCCTTCTTCAAAGCCCTTTTTGTTCGCTTTTTTGGCAGAAACCAGCGCGCCGACTCCGCCTCCGGCGATCAATGCAATGAGAATTGCGATGACAGCAATCGGGTCAGACATTGCCATCATGAGAGTACACAACAAAAACATTTCCTCCTGTCATAGATCAATTTTTCCTCAGTATCTGTATGATACACCCAAATGATCATGCGGCAGGAAACACACCGTTTGATAGATTCCCTTTTGATTTTCAAGCATATGAGCAGCAGTCAGTTCTCTGCTGCTTGAATATTGAAAGCCGCCATTGCTTTGCTGCAATCAGCATAAGACTGCGGCGAATGAAGAATAGAAATGAAATCGAAAAAAAACAGCGCGTCTGCGCCGCACGACACCTGAAAGATACTCATGGAGCATCTCGGAGTGCAATGCAAAATACATATAATAAGTATACTATATTTACTGAAGATTGTCAAGCAGATTTTGCTGAAGAATCAAGTTTTTTTCCGCTCCTTTGACAACACTGAGAAAAAATGCTATACTTTGACCAGCAATACTTGGAGAGGTGATCCTATTATGAAGCCTTCGGGTTGTATGCAATGCCCAAGACAATGCGGCTGCAACAGAGAAGAAACCATCGGATTCTGTACGCAAAGCAATACATTCCGCATCGCCAGAGCTGCGCCCCATTTCTGGGAAGAGCCTGTCATCAGCGGCCGCAGCGGATCGGGAACCATTTTCTTTTGCGGTTGTAATCTACGCTGCTGTTACTGTCAAAACAGTGCTTTGCTCGATGCCAAATCAGGCATTGCTGTCACGCCGATGCAGCTGATGGCGCTGATGCTGTCGCTGCAGGATGCCGGTGTTCATAATATCAATCTGGTTACCGCATCACATTATACCGAACAACTGATACCGCTGCTGCAGGCTGTCCGCAGCCATGGTCTGGAGATCCCTGTCGTCTGGAACTCCAGCGCCTATGAATCCGTGGAATCTCTTCGGCTGCTGGATGGGCTTGTCAACATCTATCTTCCGGATTTCAAATACAGCAGCAAAACCACCGCAGCCGATTATTCTCACGCACCCGATTATCCGGATGCTGCTTTGAATGCCATCGAAGAAATGCTGCGGCAAGTAGGTCCGCCGCAATATGATGAAAATGGTCTGATGATCAAAGGCGTGCAGATCCGTCATCTGGTATTGCCCGGGCACGCAATGGAATCCAGACGTGCTTTATGGATGCTGCAAAACAGATTCGGCAATACCTTCGGAATCAGTATCATGAACCAATATACACCCATGCCGCAGACTGCGGGACATCCCAAGCTCTCTCGAACCGTTTCCGAAAAAGAATATGACAGCGTTATCCGTTATGCATTACAGATCGGCTTGGACAGAGCACTCATCCAAGAGCAATCCGCTGCCTCCCAAAGCTTCATCCCCGATTTTACTCTTTCTGAAGAAAAATTGGAAGAAGTATCGGAAAAATATAAAAAAACCCTTGCAAACTGTAAAAAAATATGATATAATATACAAGATTTTCGAAAGGATTTGAAAGGAGAGATCTATGGAACGCTCGTCAAATATCGTCGGAATTTGTATCGCACGGCTGCATGAATCTGCGTCATCGTTGATTCAATCACTTTGCAGCGATCTCAAGGCTGCCGGTATGCGCAGTCTGGTTTTTCAAGGATTTTCCGATTTCCAAGATCATGATGATTTTGACATAGGTGAACGAGCATTATTTCGATTTATCCCTTACCACAAGCTCTCTGCGCTGATCCTGTTTACAGCAACCATTAAGGATGCCTCCTTGTTGGAAGCCATTGTGCAGCAGGCAAAAATGCATGATACGCCGGTCATTACCGTGGAAAATGCCATGGATGGCTGCTTTTGTCTTGCCTACGATACGCTGACACCGCTCAGTCATATTGTCGAGCATATCTTCGAGCATCACGGCTGTAAGCGTGTGGCTTTTATGTCCGGATTCCAAAATCATGCGATCTCCGATGCTCGTCTGGATGTATACCGCAAGGCATTGGAACGCCATGGTATTCCTTATGACGAATCCTTGGTGCAATACGGCGAGTTCTGGGAGGATCCCACAGTCAAGGCACTGGATGCCTTATTCCGATCCAACCAAGGCAAACCGCCCATCGAAGCCATTATCTGTGCCAACGATGCTATGGCTATGACAGTGGTGCTCGAATTGAAAAAGATGAATATCCATGTACCCGATGATATTCTGGTCACAGGCTTTGACGGCATCGTTTCCGAACGCTTCTTTTCCCCCAGACTTACCACCGCATTCTGCGACAACGCTACCATCAGCGGTGCTCTGGTGGATCTGATCCTGCAGCTTCAATCGCAGCCGGATTTGCAGCCCTATACCATTACAATCCCCTATCAGCCCGTCATTGCGCAATCTTGCGGATGCCACCCGGTGGAGAATCCCGATGCATCCAAAATGCTCATCGATCTGAGCCGCGAACTAAACAGTCTGCGCTTTTTCCATCGGCAGGTGCATAACGGCACCATTCTTCTGCTCGATGAACAGCGTGCACCCGAACAACTTGAGGATGCAGTGCGAAGCACAAACTGGGGCATTTGCTGGTATCAGACCAGTCTGGTATTGTTCCGCAACACGCTGGAAGGGCTGGGTCTCTATCCGGAACAAGTGGAATGCGGAAAAAACGCCTATGAGTTCTGTCGTTGGACAAACGAGGCCTTTACTCCATCCAAACAACCCTTTTCTTCCAAAGAACTGCTGCCCGATCTGGAGCTTGCATTTCAGCACGCACCCTCTCAGGCGATTCTTGTCACAGCACTGCATGTGCAAAGCACTGTGCTGGGATATTTCGTCATCGGCTTTGAACCACCCGGAGACTCCTATCAGCATCATACGCTCGATTACGGCAGACTGCTGGATTATCAGATGTCTTTGGCGCATTCCTTGAATACATTGATCCAGCGTCGCTCTTTGCTCGCCATCAACGCAGAGCTGGAACGGCTTTATGTACGTGACCCCATGACCGGACTCTTCAATCGTCGTGGTTTCTTCCAGCGTCTGAATTACTATCTTTCGCAATCCACTGCTGGCAGTCATCTGTTCATTGCCGCCATCGACATGGATGGCTTGAAATATATCAACGATACGTTCGGACACAGCGAAGGCGATCTCGCCATTATTGCTCTGAGCGATCTGATCACCAATCTGGCACCTCCCAACAGTGCGGTTGCCCGCTTCGGCGGAGATGAATTTATGATCGCTGCAGTGCTGTCACAAGATGAGCTTGTCCATGCTCAAAGCTTCCCCATGCGTATGGCACAGGGTGTTGATGAGATCAACCGCAAATCCGAAAAGCCCTATTGTATTGCTGCAAGCTGCGGAATCGAATGGACGCTTTATACCGATGAAACCGATATTGATGCCATGATCCGATCCGCTGACGATAAGCTCTATGTGGATAAGGCACGGCATAAGTGCCTTAGAAAATCCCGCAGAAAGCCGTAACGCTTATGGATATCACAAACACGCTTCTTGGAATGAAGCACAATGGGCATCAACAATTTCTGGCCGCTTTGATTCCCAATATCCCAATGGAATCGATTCTGGGGATCAAAACACCGCCTTTACGCAGCCTGGCAAAATCTCTGCGAAATACTCCCGATGCCGAAAGGTTTCTTCATCAATTGCCTCACCGCTATTTCGAGGAGAATCAACTGCATGTCTTTTTATTGAATCCTATGCAGGACATTACAGCTGCCTTTTCTCATATTCATGCATTTCTGCCCTACGTGGACAATTGGGCTACCTGTGATTCCCTTGCGCCCAAATGCTTCCGCAAGCATCACGAGGCGTTGCTCCGACAGATCCCGCTTTGGCTGCAAAGCAATCACACCTACACGATTCGGTTCGGCATCAAATGTCTCATGAACGAATTCCTCGATACCGATTTTGACCCTCGTTATCTTCAGATGGTCTCTGAAATCCGTTCCGAGGAATACTATATAAATATGATGCAGGCATGGTATTTCGCTACGGCTCTGGCAAAACAATATGACGCAGCACTCCCCTATCTGACCGCCGATCGGCTGCCAATCCGGGTACACAACAAAACCATCCAAAAAGCCATCGAAAGTTATCGCATTCCTGCCGAACACAAGGCAATTCTGCGCACATATAAACACACTCGTTCCGGCCGAAAGCCCTTGCCCTCGCAAGAATCGGCAATCTCTATCACATAACCGAATACAAAACGTGCCGTCTCCCCCGTAAGGAAACGGCACGTTTTTTCATCCTATCACGATCTTTGCGCTTAGCCTTTGCTGAAATCCAACAGCTCCAGACCCTCGTTGCGCTCCAATGCCCAGCGGATATTCCATTCACTGGTAAACAACAGTAAATACTGATCTTTGAAATCCTGTACAAGCTTTGTATCGCCGCTGATGGTCAGCTGTGAGGGCTTTTCCACATCGCCGGCAATCCAACGAATATACTGATACCCAAGGTTTTCACGAATGATCTCCGTGTTGTATTCTGTGCGCATACGATGCTCAAACACCTCAAATTGCAGCACACCGACGACACCAACAATCACCTCTTCCATACCGCTTTCCGGTTCATGGAAAATCTGAATGGCACCTTCCTGGGCGATCTGCATAACGCCCTTTACAAACTGCTTGCGCTTCATGGTATCTTTATGGCGGATGCGTGCAAAATGTTCCGGTGCAAAGGTCGGAATTCCCTCAAAACAAAGCTTCTTTCCGGGCGCGCAAATCGTATCGCCAATGGAAAACAGTCCGGGATCAAATACACCGATGATATCACCGGCATATGCCTCATCAATCACTTCACGATTCTCCGCCATCATCATCTGCGGCTGAGAAAGACGCATTTTTTTATCGCCCTGTACATGATATACTTCCATATCACGATCAAATTTTCCCGAACAGATCCTCAGAAATGTGACTCGATCACGATGCGCTTTATTCATATTCGCTTGAATCTTGAATACAAATGCGGAAAATGTCTCATCAAAAGGAGAAACCTCTCCCTCTGCAGTCTTTCTTGCCAAAGGCGGCGGTGTCAGCTCAAGAAACCGCTTCAAAAACGGCTCAACACCAAAATTCGTCAATGCAGAACCGAAAAATACAGGCGAAAGCTTTCCCGATTGAATCGCTTCAAGATCAAACTCCTCGGATGCACCATCCAGCAGTTCAATATCCTCCGCAAGCTGTGCATGATTATACTTTCCAATCAGCGCTGCCAGATTGGGATCTTCCGGTGTCACTTCCGTTTGCGATACAGTGTGCTGTCCACTGTCTCCCTCAAAGGACAGAATATGACGGGTCTCCAGATCAAACACACCACGAAATTCCTTGCCGCAGCCAATGGGCCAGTTAACCGCATAGGTACGAATTCCAAGCTCTTGCTCGATTTGCTCCAGCAAATCAAAGGGATTGCGCGCTTCACGATCCATCTTATTAATAAAGGTGAAAATTGGTATATTCCGCATAACACAAACCTTAAACAGCTTTCTGGTCTGATTTTCAACACCCTTGGATGCATCAATTACCATGATCGCTGCATCGGCTGCCATTAAGGTACGATACGTATCCTCAGAAAAATCCTGGTGACCCGGCGTATCCAGAATATTGATACAAAATCCGTCATATTGGAACTGCATGACCGAAGATGTGACGGAAATTCCACGCTGCTTCTCAATTTCCATCCAGTCAGATACCGCATGGCGAGAGTTTTTCTTTCCTTTGACAGAACCCGCCAGTGCAATGGCTCCGCCGTAAAGCAGCAGCTTTTCTGTCAGTGTGGTCTTACCGGCATCAGGGTGCGAAATGATTGCAAAGGTTCTCCGGCGACCGATTTCTTCCTGTATATTCGGCAAAAATATCCCTCCAAATCGTCAGAATACAGCAATTGGCAAACCGAAAGTTACGCATTCACGCCAAATTGCAGAAAACGATACTATTATACCATGTTTGCTTAGGAAATGCAACCACTTTTTTCATTTGTTTTGATATGAGACTTTTTGTAAGTTGAAAGGGTTGAAACCCGGATTTTTACAAAATTCATAAAGTTGAATCATGAAGAATTCTGCTGAGTTTGTTGCACTTTTTTGTTATTCTGATCATCTCCAAATTGATAATCCTCAATTCCATTGGATTCCTCCCCTTTTCAGAAGGTTCGCAAAGCACCCGAAAGGCTTTATGGGCAAACGTCCGAATTGATCATAAAGATAATACAAAAAGTCATTGATTTTTTTCTCGGATTCAGTTAAGATATAGATAGCATAATGTGATGGTGGAATGGTGAGGGGATGTTCCGCAGTCACAGCGTGGCTTTTATCGTAAAGCCCCTGCCACAATGCTATCTTTTAGCATATCCAGAAAAACATGGAGGAGTATGAACATGAAAAAAATGAAGTTGGTTTCCTGCCTGATGGCTATGACCATCTCTGCAATGGCTCTTTGCTCTGCAGTAAGTGCTGCAGACGGCACTGTACAGGTTAATGTGGGTAACGACACTCAGGCTGCCGGCGCTGATTTCTCTGTTGACGTTTCCCTGGCTAGCGTTCCCAGCGGTGGTCTGACCACAATCGACCTCGCAATCGATTACGATGATGCTATCCTCAGCATTAAGGATGTTAAGCTCGGCACTGTTGGTAACACCGGCGCTGCTTCCTCTGAGGGTGAGCTGGGTGACACTCTGTTCACTTGGAAAGATACAGGCGATCAGATCGCTCTCGTTTGGGCTACCGGCGTTACCGATACTTCCAAATGGATCAAGTCCAATGGCGTTTTCGTTACCATTACCGGTACTATTAAGAGCGATGCAGCTCCTGGTTCTTCCAGCCCGCTGACTGTTACCGCTGTTGATCGTGAGACCTATCCGAACTCCGGTACTTCTATGTCTGACATCGTCATCTCCGCTGTTGGTGAGTCCTCTACCGCTACCTATGACTGCAAGGCTACCAATGGTTCTGTTACCGTTGCCGGCGGTCTTGAAGATCGCTTGTGGGGCGACGTAAACTGCGACGGCGTTGTTAAGATCGATGACGTTGTTATGCTGAACCGTTTCATCGCTGAAGATGCTGAGGTAAGCCTCGAGGGTCGTGCAAATGCTGACTGTGCTTACACCGAGTCTCTCGATTCCGACGACAGTGCTGCTATCCTGCAGTATCTGGCCGGTCTCTTGACTAAGGATCAGCTCGGACCGCAGAAGTAATTATCACACTCTATTGATATGTTACATAACGATCCGCATTACTTTGATAATGCGGATCGTTTTTTGTTGTAATCATGAAAAAGCTGTAAATAGGTCTTGCAATCGCCAGAGATTTGTGGTATAATATGATGACTGACTTGATGTCTGCTCTATTATAATAACCGGAAAGGATGAACCTGGATGTTTAATTCATTGATTGATACCATCGGCTATGTTGCCGGCGTAGATGCTGAGGTCGGCGCTGCGATGCAGTCCGAGCTTGCTCGTCAAAGACGTAATCTGGAGCTGATCGCCAGCGAAAATATTGTTTCTCCTGCTGTTATGGCTGCTATGGGCTCCGTTCTCACCAACAAATATGCTGAGGGCTATTCCGCAAAGCGCTACTATGGTGGCTGCGAATGCGTTGATATCGTTGAGGATCTTGCTATTGAGCGCGCTAAAAAGCTGTTTGGCTGCCAATATGCCAATGTACAGCCCCACTCCGGCTCGCAAGCAAATACTGCAGTGTATTTCGGCCTGCTGACTCCCGGTGATACAGTTCTGGGTATGAGCCTTGCACACGGCGGTCATCTGACCCACGGTTCTCCTGTTAACCTGTCCGGTAAGTATTTCAATTTTGTTTCCTACGGTCTCGGTGATGACGAGTTTATTGATTATGATAAGGTTGAGGCGCTCGCAAAAGAGCATCGCCCGAAAATGATTGTTGCCGGTGCCAGCGCTTATCCTCGTGCTATTGATTTTGCCCGACTCTCTCAGATTGCAAAATCTGTGGACGCTTATCTCATGGTCGATATGGCTCATATCGCCGGTCTGATTGCTGCCGGCCTCCATCAGTCCCCTATCGGCTATGCTGATGTGGTAACTACCACCACACACAAAACCCTTCGTGGTCCTCGCGGCGGTTTGATTCTCACCAACGATGAGGAAATCGCAAAGAAGATCAATAAGGCAATCTTCCCCGGTATCCAGGGTGGTCCCTTGATGCACGTGATCGCTGCAAAGGCTGTTTGTTTCGGTGAGGCACTCCAGCCTGAGTTCAAGGCTTATCAGCAGCAGGTCATTGATAATGCACAGGCTTTGGCTAAGGGATTGCTGGATCGCGGCTTCAATCTGGTTTCCGGCGGTACGGATAACCATTTGATGCTCGTTGATCTGCGTCCTGTTGACATCACCGGTAAAGAGCTTGAACATCGTCTGGATGAGGTTTATATCACTGTCAATAAGAATGCAATCCCCAATGATCCGCAGAAGCCTTCCATTACCAGCGGTATTCGTGTGGGTACTCCCGCTGTTACCAGCCGCGGCCTTGTAACCGAGGATATGGACAAGATCGCTGAGTTTATGTATCTCGCCGCTACTCAGTTTGACGAGAAAGCTGATACAATCCGTGAAGGCGTCACTGCTCTTTGCGCAAAGTATCCGCTGTACGAATAATCCTTTCCGCCACTTGAATGATCACAAAAGCAGGACAAATCGTTGTCCTGCTTTTCGTGCGTTTTCGTTCCTATTGATAAAGGGAGACAGCTATGGAATTTCAAGTCACTCATATTTTGCTCGATTGCGGTTTGATCCTTCTTACGACAAAAGCATTGGGTATGCTCACAAGAAAGCTCGGGCTGCCGCAGGTTGTCGGCATGATTCTTGCCGGCCTTTTGATTGGACCTGCGTTTTTTTCAGGATGCAGTTTCTCCGGTCTGATTCATCCAACGCAAATGGAAATGAATGTGCTGCAAAGCTTTTCACAGATCGGTGTCGTGTTTATTTTGTTCTCCAGTGGATTGGAAACTGATATCAAAGAAATGAAACGCAGTGGACTGGCTGCTACCTCCATTGCTATGGCAGGTGTGTTTATCCCCATTCTTCTGGGTCCTGTTGTGGCTCTGCTCTTTATGGGCGGTTTGGATTGTGCAAAGAACACCGATTTGTTGATGAACGCTATTTTTGTTGGATGCATCCTTTCCGCTACCAGCGTCGGTATTACCGTTGAAACGCTTCGTGAACTGGGAAAACTGAATACCAAAATCGGTACCACCATTCTCAGTGCCGCCATTATTGACGATATCATCGGTATTCTTGCGCTCAGTATCGTTACAAGTCTGGGTGGACAAGGTTCTCTTGCGTCAACTGCTATCCGCACAGTAGGATTCTTCCTGTTCACCGCCATTATCGGTTGGATTCTGCGCCGTGCCTTCCGTATGCTGGTTCGGATCTATCCACACAAACGCAGAACCAGTATTTTTGCCCTCTCAACCTGCTTTCTCTTTGCCTATTGCGCTGAGGAAGTATTCGGTATCGCTGCAATTACCGGTGCATATATGGCCGGTCTGATGCTCAGCGGTTTGGGTGATACCAAATTTGTTGACCGTAAAGTCATTGTAAGCGGTTATATGCTGTTTACTCCTATGTTCTTTGCTTATATCGGAATCAGTGCAGAGTTCAGCCATTTCTCATCCGGTGTATTGCTCTTTGCCGCTGCGTTTGTGATCGTAGGAATCCTTGGCAAGATTCTCGGCTGTACTGCCATTGCAAAATGCTTCCGCTATAATAATCAAGACTCCCTTTCCATTGGCTGTGGTATGATCGCCAGAGGTGAAGTGGCACTTGCAGTATATGCTGCCGGTCAATCACTCATTGCTTATGAAAACGGCAGTCTCATTGGCATTGATCCTCTGGTGGCTACAATCTGCCTGATCGTCATCAGCTCAATTCTTTGTCCCGTGCTCTTAAAGCTTGTGGTGAAGAATCATTCCGCAGATGATGTGCATCATACGCCAAGAGATGTCTCCATTTCCTCTGAGGCAATCGAGAATGTTCATCACAACAATCCCATCGAAGCATAATCGAGGTCACTCAAATGCCTATGCAAAAAGTTATCCTGCTTTGCGGCAAAATCGGCTGCGGCAAAACCACCTATGCCCATCGGCTCAAGACAATGCAGAACGCGGTTGTGCTCTCTTGCGATGAAATCATGCTTGCACTGTTTCCTCAACAACTCGGAGATCAGCACGATATTCTTGCTCATCGCACCCAGCATTTTTTGTTTTCCAAATCCTTGGAACTGATCCATGCAGGTATCAGTGTGATCCTAGACTGGGGATTCTGGCAAAAAACACATCGAGATGCTGCCAAAGCATTCTATGCTGCCCACCAGATCCCCTGTGAATTGCATTATATTGCAGTATCTGATCCGATATGGAAACAATATCTTGCAAAACGAAATCAGCTGGTTATGGATGGATGCATCAGCGCTTATTTCGTTGATGAGGCTCTGGCTCATAAATGCTGCGCTCTCTTTGAACCGCCTCTGCCCCGGGAAGTTGATGTCTTCTATCAAAATGACACGTTTCTGTCAGATGATATCCCTTGATATTACAGATTTTTCGTTGTTTCTCAAAAATTGTCTCTTGACAAATTCTTTGCACCATGGTATACTGATATGAAATCTGACCAAGGATAAGGAGGTGTTCTGCTTGAAACAATCCGGCACCAAAACCATTGCCGAAAATCGTAAGGCCAGACATGATTACTTCGTGCTGGAAACCTATGAAGCCGGCATCGCTTTGGTTGGTACAGAGGTCGAGTCCATTCGGCAGGGCACCGTCAATCTCAAAGATAGCTGGTGCTCCATCGACGATGGCGAGCTGTTTATCAGAGGTATGCACATCTCGCCTTACGAGAAAGGCAATCTGTTTAATCGTGATCCCTTACGTGTGCGCCGTTTGCTCATGCATAAACGAGAAATCTTAAAGCTGTTCGGTACACTCAAACAACAAGGATTGACACTCATTCCCCTTTCTCTTTATTTCAAAGACAGCCGTGTCAAGGTGCAGCTCGGTCTTTGTAAAGGTAAGAAGCTCTATGATAAGCGCGAGGATGCTGCCATTCGCTCTGCAAATCGTGAAATCGATCGGAATGTCAGACAATCCGGCAAACAGTATCGTGAGGATTAACAAATCGTTGCTCCTCCCCTTCTATGGGGGCGTAAAGGTTTCGACGGGGGCTGTGAAGTTTGATCGGCGAGTCGGGGCGCACTGCCCGTAAATGGTGCAACTTATAAATTTAAACGAGAATAATAATTCCGTTCTGATGGCCGCTTAAGGCCGTCCGTCTGCCCGAAACATACCACGGGTTCGGTGTCAGGCGTCGATACGTGGTGAACGTCTGTCGCTTACGCTCATAACGACAGTCGCATTATGAGCTACCAATATATGCAGCCTGTTTGTTGGCGGCTTATAAAGGGAATGCAATTAACAAACTACACTCGTAGATGATTGAATGAATCGGTTTTCGGACATGGGTTCAATTCCCATCGCCTCCACCAATTTTACTCACGTTTTTGTCCCTTGGGATGAAAGCGTGAATTTTTTTGCGTGAAAATCGTGCAAGAATCATATGTACATCGCAAGGCTCACTGTCATCAGTGAGTCTTGCGTCGTTCCCCTTGAGACTGCCGGGAACATTATGGAGCTCTATGCGGACGTAGTCATCATAGACAACCACTCGCTTGACATAGAGATTGATGAGCTGTCTGCGCTGTGGCAGTGTGCCATCGAGAAACATCTGCTGTGCTCTGCGGTAGGCAGCGACGACCTTGGCAGGATCCACGCTCTTACATCCGCTTGACTGCTCGTGAGCTTCGATTTTCTCATTGACCTGTGCAAGCTCCTGTTCAAGCCTGTCAAGGGTTGCCAGAAGCGATGGACTGCCCGACTGGGTGATTACCGATATGATGTTGTCAATCTTCGTCTGAATGCCTTGACGCTGTTCCTTCAGCGTGTTTAGTACCGAATCGGACTGCTGATTCAGCATGGCGAGTGAATCCTCATACCCTGCAAGAATCAGAGGGATTCTGTCCTCTGAGAAGATAATTTCGCTGATCTGCTGTACCACGAATTGCTCCAGATAGTTGCGATTCACATCCTTTGCATTACAGTGAAGCTCCCCACGCTTGCTTTTACCTCCGCACTTGTAGGTGACGTGCTTACGCTTATTCCTGCCTGAGTGCATACAGTTTCCTGTGAAGGCACTGCCGCAGTATCCGCATACCACCTTGCCTGTCAGCAGATAAGTTTCCTTTGCTCTGCGGCTGGTCGCTCTCTGACTGCGACTCTTGATGATACCGCTGACCTTGAAGAATACATCGTCCTCAATGATTCTTGGCATACCGCCCTCGATGCGTATCATCTCGCCGTCGGGCTTGC
>JAFXJT010000058.1 GCA_017532085.1 Oscillospiraceae bacterium
CATCACAAATCCGATCCACCTCTTCTATGGTCAGATCCGCAAACAAAGGCAGTGTAAGCACACGATCCGCATAATACCGTGCAACAGGAGTCAAATTGATATCGGCAGTTGGCAGATCCGCATAGCATTCAATATGATTGGTCAGCGGATAGAAATATTTTCTGGCAACAATTCCGTTCTCAGCCAGCGCTGCAAATACCGCATTGCGATCTGCTTGAAATACCGTTTCATCGAAAACCACAGGGAAATACGCATAATTTGACTGTACATTCTCTTGCTCTGCGCAAAGACGAATGCCCGGCACGCCGGAAAGTCGTTTCCGATAATGTTCCACAGCTGCTTTTCGCTTGGCAATCTCCTCCTGCAAATGGCGAAGATTACAAATTCCCATGGCAGCCTGAAACTCATTCATTTTTGCATTGCCGCCTACATAGGCTACCGCTTCCGGTCCGCGAATACCAAAATTCTTCATGTCATTCAAAATCTGTACATAAGAATCATCATGGAAACAGATTGCTCCGCCCTCAATGGTATTGAATACCTTGGTGGCATGGAAGCTAAACATGGAAGCATCTCCAAAGCATGCAGAGCTGATCCCGCGATAAGTGACACCAAATGCGTGTGCTGCATCATAAATGACTTTCAAATGATGCTTTTTGGCAATCGCTGCAATGGCATCGATATCACATAAATTGCCATATACGTGAACCGGTACGATGGCTACGGTTTTTTCCGTAATCAAGGCTTCAATCTTGCTCACATCCATCGTATAATCTTCTGCATTGATATCACAGAATACCGGAACAAGACCATTCCTTACGATTGCATGAGTAGTGGAGACAAATGTAAAGGGAGTGGTAATCACTTCACTGCCCTTCGGGAACTGCATCGCTCCGATAATGTACTCCAAAGCCAGATGTCCGTTCGTATATAGTGTTACATGCGGAACACCCAAATATTCCTCAAGAGCTGCCTGCAATTGCTTATGTTTGACACCCATGTTCGTAAGCCAGCGGCTCTCCCAGAGTTCTTTGATTTCCTCACAATACTCCTCATACAAGGGCATGGAGGAACGCGTTACGTTAATATTTGTGCTCATATTGATCAAACTCCATGTTTATTCGATAATTGGTTGACACACTATCACAGAGCAAGCGGATAGAACAACGGAATGAAAAGAATAATCGACAACAACACCAGAATATCAAGAATCCATGTATACTTAATATAATCGGAGAATTTATATCCTGCCACCAGTGTCATGCCGGTTTGTGCATTGGCAAGCGGTGTGCTGAAGGTCAAATTGGCTGCAAAGACAATACCTAAGGTAAATGAAACCGGATTCAGATGATTGGCAATGCAAAGCGACAATGCCACAGGCAGCATAATGACAACTGCAGTGGAGTTGGTAATAAAATTGCTGATGAGCATTGTAGCAAATACAAACAATGCGAAAATCACAATCAGCGGAATACCGGTATCCAGAATGCCGGATATGGCATCACCGATCAACTGACCGACCCCGCCTTTATTAATACCGGATGCAATGCCAAGACAACCGGCAAGAATAATCAACACAGACCAGTCCATGTTTTTGATGATACTCTTTTGTGTGGTACAGCGAGTGACAACACAAAGCAATGCAGCCATAACAGCAGTCATTGCAGTGGAAATCCAACCGCCGATGAAGAATATAATGGTCAGGATAAAAATCAAAACCATAATGATCAGCTTGACTTTATTGGGCTTTTCCTCTGTTTGCGCTGCGGATGTTTCCGTTTCCTTGATTTCAGCTGCCTCTCGATTGCCCCAAATCTTTTTTCCAATCGGATAACCGATAAACAATGCAAACAGCATATACACTACAAAGATAATAGCACCGGGAAGCGTATAATCAAACATTCCCAGTTCCTGTCCGCACATTTCGGATAAAATGCCATTGGCGGTCAACTGCGGCGTAGAGCCAACTAAGGTACAGACACCGCCGAACATCGCGCCCATCGTTACCGGAAGGGTCAGATTCATACGGTTCATATTCTTATCACTCTTGGCAATACTTGCAATAATCGGCAGGAAAATGGCAATGACAGATGTATTGGACAGGAATGTGGAAAGCAATGCCGATGTCGTTCCTGCCAAAAAGATGAACAATCGTTCATTATGAGCTGAAAGCTGAGATACCTTTGCGCCTACAAGCTTTGCTGCTCCGGTATCCATCATAGCAATGCCCACAACCATCATGCCAAATACCAACACGACAATCGAGTTGGAAAAACCGGAAAAGGCATCATCAAAGGAGCATACTCCTGTCAGGACAAACAAGGCACATCCAAGGCATGCAGTAGCTGCGTTGGGAATGGGTCTTGTGATAAACAAAACGATACATACAACCAAAATCGCAAGACTGATAATTGATGTTGTTGTCATATTTCCTCCCTATATTAACCGAGATCCGGATATTGATTTAAGCGCTCCACATCAAAAGGTAAATACAACATAGAGTTACCTTCAGTATCAAGCACAGAAACATGCTCCTGAATCAATCGAATGGTATTTTGTATTGCCGCAATGCTTCGATCAGAAATCACAGCACGGAATACTCGCTGCTGCAAGGTATTGTTCTCAATGATTGTTTCGCCTACATCATGCATATACTCCGCAAGCTCAACATTCGGTATCTCTTTCACACGCTCAATACCATCCAGCTTGCCGATGACACCACCATGGCTATATACATTCAGATTCAGAATATACGATGGGAATCTGGGATTATCCTGCGAAAGCTCATAGCCCTCCATACGTCCGGTCAAAGCATGTGCAATCATCATCTCCATGAAATTGATCCCGTTGATGCGTGAAAAATGACGATAATCACAGGCGCCGTTCGGACGATAACCACATTCAAAGAACAGAATCTTTTGCTCAGTAGCAATGCCCTGCAGGAAAATGGTACCATCCACTGCATGAATGCCGGAAAGCATATCCTTGACATGGGAATCCACTGTTTCAAGATAACGCTCCATATGACAAGATGGGAAAATCAAAATATCCATCTGTGATGTGATATTGGGATGGTCATAGGACTTCAGTTTATCCTTGAAACCCGATAAGGAATATACACCGTCTTTCATGGTATAAGTAGCAGTTACCTCAACACCTTCGGCATATTCTTCTACCAATACATGCTTGCCGGGAGAAATGGACATCGCATATTCATACGCTTTTTCAAGTTCTTCTTGATTGGCACAAATGGTCACACCGCGGCCGCCGCTGCTATCAATAGGTTTTACAATGACAGGATAGCATACATCCGCATCAGCAATTCCTTTTGCTTGAATCTCTGCCGTATAATCCGCAGGAACAGGAACTCCGTATTTCATACAGGTTTCCTTGAAAAAGGATTTATCCAGTGACAGACGAATCTGTTCCTCCGATGCATAAAACGGCAGACCCAAACGATCACAAATCTGTCTCGCATAAGGCAGCATGGAATCGATAAATGCTGTAAATACGCCATCCACTTTTTCACGCTTGCATAACTCCACCACAGCATCAACATCTGTAGTGCTTACCATATAGGATGCATCCGCAATCTTTTTTGCCGGAGAATCCGGCAGATAATCGGTTACAATGGTATAAATCCCCATGGCTTTCGCCATCTTGACTGCATCACACAGGATGCGGATTCCGCCAAGAAAAAGCAATCGTTTTCCCTTTAAGTTCTCGTACATTCCAATATTCTCCTTTTCGGTGTTGTGAATCCTCAGAGATTGTCCGGCAAATTGCTCTCTTGCATATGCGGGTCAATCCATTCCTCTTTCAACAACCCCATGATGATCATATTCACATATGCATTGTTTTTATAGTTGGACTTTCGCTTAAGCCCTTCCCGTACAAAACCGCATTTTTCATACAGATGAATGGCAACGGCATTGCTTTCCAGAACACTCAATTCAATGCGGCGCAGATTCATGTTCATAAATGCGTGAGATACCATGGATTGTACCGCAAACGTGCCGATTCCCTTTCCACGGTTCTCTGTATTGCCGATCATAATATGCAATTCACCGCTTCGATTGATATAATTGATATTCAACAGACTGATCAGACCAAGAAGCGTTTCTTTCTCGCCGTTGACATCGACAATCGCACATCGCACTGAATTGTTTCGGGCATGAAGATAATTGTCATACCAAGCGTGCTCCACATCCTCATTGACATAACGATAAGGTGCGCCAAGACATGCAATCAAATAGGCATCATTCCGCCAGCTTTTGATCTTATCCAGATCGCCGCGTTCCAATTCTCTTAATTGATACATTTCAGAATCTCCTTTACCATTTCTTGCATATCTGTCTCTTCATAACGCTGATCACATGGCAGAGGCAGAATATTTTCCGCATACTCTTTCTCAAGCGTATCTTCCATTGCAAGCACATTGGGCCAAAGCGTTGCTACAAAAATCTTTTTTTGTGCAAGCAGCTTTTTCAGCTCCATCCCCTTCTCACAATAAAATGGATAGGCATAAGGTCCATCCGGCACAGTCAGTGTAAGAGCATTGTACTGACCAAGCAGCTGTTCCAACAACGCATAATTGGCATTTCTACGCTGCCTTACCTGTTCATAATCAATCGCACCTAACAGATTCCGTGTCAATTTTGACATCGCACGCAGCTCCAACGATAGAAAGGAATGATCGTTCTCCTTAAACGCTGCATAATACTCCGATGCACTGCCCTCAAATCTGCCAAGAACATGCTCCATCCGATCTTTTGAAATATCAGGAAGCAGTTGTTCTTCCAAAACAGCATCGGTTGATACATATCCGCCATCCGGTACGCCAAAAAACTTCCGGCAGGAATAAACAGTATCCATCCCCTCAATGGGTCTTTGAAAGAATGCCTGTACATTATCCAAAATCAGATTGCCATATCGTTTTTGCAGCTGGATTGCTGTTTCTCTGCGAATCTGACCATAATAATTGACAACATACAAATACTCATCGGCTGCCGGCATTTGATCAAAAATCGGCATAAAATTCCGATCAATATGATAGTATGCATACGCATAGCCTTCCCGCTCACACATTGCGGCAACAGAATCGCATAAAAAATATGGTAAATACAGCTTTTTGATTTGCCGTGCCTTTAACAGATACAACAGCGCATTTCTTGCATTATTGACTGCAATCAGATCCGGATAATAGGGATGGTTTCCAAAGGATTCCAAACCAAAATAACCGCCGATTTCTGTCATTCTGCATCCTCCTGCAATTGCACTTCGATCCATTGCTCAGAGTTATCCATCATATCCAGCATCTGCTCCATGCTGTCAAACCGCATCAGAAGAATTCCCAGAGTGGTGTTTGCGCCGGTAAAGGCATGAATGACATCACCGGGTTCATTGAGAATATGATTTTCCACAATATGCTTCTGCTCCACTTCAGGCGCAATGGAAATCGCTTTCAAAATGCCATCCTTCAGACTGTGCACTGCATAATATGCCCAGTAACCCGTTGCCGGACACATCTTGATATCGTCAAGCGGTTCACCCATTGCTGCTTTGACAGAGCATTCTACCAGATCCACTCCGGTTGCATAACGAATCAACTGTGGAATATAATTGCCGCCGTCACGCGGTGCAACCTCCATCAGATACACATTGTAATCCTGATCAATACGCATATCAAAATTATATGTGCAGGTTTGCATACGCAGTAATGTGAGCAACCGCTGAATCTCTTGATGAATCTTATCCTGTACTTCAGATGGCATATGATACGGAAAACTTGCAGAAATCGGTACAAACGGATTCACACAGGCAGGATTAAAATGATCGTTTGCAAAACAACGGAACATCAGCTTGCCTTCAATGGATAATCCATCTCCGGCGATCTGATATCCGAATTTTTCTACATATTCCTCAAGAATGATCTTTTTGCCCTTGGAAAATGACATCGCATATGCAAGCTTTTCTTCCGCTTCCGCAAAGACATCAATTCTGCCGACGCCTTTGCTGCCCGAAGAATCCACCGGCTTTACAATCACCGGATACCGAAATGCATTCTGCTGCAAATCCAGCAGTGCTTCCGATAATTCTGTATATCCTTTGGCTTTCGGTGTATGAAAACCGTTTTCTGCCAAAAATGCTCTAAACTGATCTTTGTTGCACAGAATCTCTACCGATTCATAGGGATTGCCGGGCAGTCCCATTTTGTCTGCAACATAGGCTGCGGTGGGTGCAGCAGGATCTGATGCATATGCCAATATGCCATCAATCTGCTCTGCCATTGCTACCTTCAGAATCGCTTCCTTATCGGTGGTGCTCACTAAATGAAAATGATCGGCATGATATTGCCCGGGATTATCCGGAAGATAATCACAGAGTATGGTTTCATACCCAAGCTTTTTTGCTGTTTCAATGGCAATTATCTGCTGTGCAGAACCGCCAAGCAATAAAATCTTCTTTTTCATTAAGCCATCAAGCCTCTTTCTTTTTTCTCTTTCGGATGAATCCTTTGGCAACCGAAAGTACATATTCAAAACTATCAAAACGGAACAGTTTGGATCCTGCCAAATAAATGATCACACCAAGCGGAACCTGTATCACAAGCATCGCCAAACGAGACAGCGGCAGCATGGTCACACAATATACTACAAAGCCCATAAAGCAAGTAAGCAAAAGCTGCGGGATCATATCCTTCAATTGCTGCAGATAACTGTAACGGAGCAGCTTTCTGTTCGGCCATGAATTGATGATCATTGATGTAATGGATGTGACCAAAAGGCTATATGCCATTGCCATAACACCATACGGTATTGTGATGATAATGGAGAGAATACCAATGATCTTCTTGATGATCTCCAGCTTCAAAAACAGATCACTGCGTCCCATGGCTTTGATCGCATTCAAATTCGCGGTCTGCACAGGATGGAATGCATAGGTAAAGCAGAAGATTCGCATAAACGGCACGCTGGGAAGCCATTTATCTGTCAGCAATAAGCCGATCAAAGGCTCGGCACATACCGCAAAGCCCATCATCATCGGGAAAATCAGATACGAACTGACCTTAATAGATCGCCGTGTCATTGCCTTGACATGCTCCGGATCATCCTGCGCCTTCGACATCGTCGGCAACAGTACGCTGTCAATCGAAGAATTGATATTGGCTACCAGCATCTGCGGGTATTTTTTACCTTGATTATAAAATGCAAGCTGACCATCCTGATAACGTCGGCCGATGATCAGCTGGCGCAAATCATGATACAACGCATCGAACAAACTGGAAACCAGCAGCTTCCAGCCATAGGATAACAATACTTTTAAGCGCTGGAACGAAAATTGTCTCTTGGGACGCCACTTTACTGTCATCCATAACACAATAGTACCCACTGTCACATTGACAAGATTCTGTGCGATCAAAGACCAAACACCAAATCCGTTGTATGCCATTGTGATACCCACAATCGCTGCTACAATCGTACCGATCAGTGTTGAATAGAAAAACCGCTTAAACTGCATGGTTCGGGATACATATGCCTGCTGCACATTTCGTATACCGGATACGATAATGGTAAGACACAACACTCGAATCAACGGCGTTAATTCAGTATGCTTAAAAAATATTGCAATATAGGGTGCTGCAAAAAATACACCGATATATAAACTCACACATAAGGTGATATTAAAGAAAAACACACTGGAAAAATCAAGATCATCTGCATCTTTTTTCTGAATCAGCGCATTACCCATACCGCTGTCAACAAATACCTGCAGCAATGTGATCACAATATTGATATATGCTACCAGATCATAGGCTTTTGTCGATAAAAGACGTCCCAGAATAATACCGACAAGCAATGTAACACCTTGTGCAGCACAGCGCTCCATAAATCGCCATAGGAAATTTCGGGTAACATTTGTTTTAGCAGAACTCATTTCATTCTCCTTGATAATGCATTGATCATTTCAATTGATTCCGCAGTTCATCATAAATCTTTGTCCATGCATCAATATGAACTTGCTTGTTGCTCAAACTCCGAATATATAACCGAAAGCTTTCTTCATCATGGGGCGGAACATATTCTGTCAATGCCTCAAAGCTGCAATCAGATAAGCTTGCTGTATTCTGTACGGGTACACCATGATTCAAAAAATACTGATACATAACACCCTCAGGAGAAAGATACAGCTTGACATTTTGAAAAATCAAATGATTGATGTTGGCAAGCGCAATTTGTCTTGGAGTATCAAAAATTGCAATATCCACACGCTTAAGTAACGCAAAATATTCTGTTTTAGGCAGCATTTCACGTAAACAAATCACTTTGCCGGGAAAATGCTCCTCAGCATATTGCTGTACTGTATCACCATATGCTTGATTGCCATAATTCAATGGCAGAAACAGCATAATATTTTCATCGGAAAAACGTCTCAGCTGCTCCAATACAGAAATATGATTGAGCATGGAGGTTGCCTGATGTCCGACTTGAATATAGATGGGCTCACCGTTTTGTTTTGTTTGCTCCAATCTGCATTCCGGTGCGTAATGCAGATATTCTTCGGGGATTTTCGGTCCGCAATATTTTGCATAGAAAATTTTCGCTTTGGAATCCGGAAACTGCTCGCGATAAAAATCACAATCCGGTTCAAAAATACCGACGAATGTATTGCAATCTGTCCGGATTTTGCGATTGATTATTGTCAAAAGACGTGTCTTAATACCCGATCCCTCAGGTCGCCAAGAATAGAGATCATATCCCCATTCGATCCAGACCATCTTTTTCAGCAATGATCGCTTCAAAGAAAGCAGCAACTTCATTCCGCTGCTGATGAACATAGAATGCAATACAATATAATCATAGGATGCAATCATACGATACAATTGTTTTGCTTCCTTCATGGAAAAACGATTGCTCAGATAAATCTCATCCTGCGGTAATGTGACTACATCCCGTTTCAATGACGCTTTTCCTGTTTGATTCACGTAAAGGATCGAATGTTCACCATTTTGAAAGTGCTGATTATAAAAATCAACTACCGGAAGCAAAAATTTCTGCTCCCGCATGACATGAATGACCTTCATTTGTCTCTCCCTTACTGCTGCACATGGACACAATCATTTCTGATTCGAAGAATGCCGCAGCACCGTTTTCATCGTACAAATCGGATGGCTGAAAAATGCTTTCAGCATATGACTCATTGCCTTCGGGATTCTTTTGCAGCGATAAGCCGATAAGGATAATTTCATATGCATCTTTGCTCTCGCCAAGCGATTCTTGCGATACTTATCTTGATATTTATGCAGAATTCTTTGATAACCGGCATATGCTTTATTGCCGTTTTTGGAAATCTGCTCGCCGGCATGAAGCCGATGATAAAACAGGGGCTTGTTTACATATCGAATCTGCCAATGCTCACTGATTCGAAGCCACATATCGTAATCTTGTCTGGCAGGCATGAAATAATCAAACAAACCGGCCTTGAGAATGCTTTCTTTGCGAATGACTGCTTGCGTTGTGGTTCCCAGACAATCCGCAGCAAGCATTTCTTGAAATCCAATTGGATGATTTACTGCATCATTCTGATTATATACTGTGGTTTTCTCAAAGTCACTGTCATAAAAGATATAACCGTTACAGCCAATCAAACCGACAGTTGGGTCAGAAAAATAGATGCTTTGTTCTTGCAGTTTATCTTGCACCCAAACATCATCATCATCCAAAAACGCCAGAAACTCTCCCTTGGCTTCAAAAATGCCTCTGTTGCGGGAATACTGTGCACCGCTGTTTTGCTTATTTGCAAAATAACGCACGCTTTCATCCGATGAAAACTGCTGCTGATTCTGCTTCTGATGCTCAGTGCCCTCTCCATTATCATCAATCAGAATGATTTCAATCGGGCGATAGCTTTGATGAATCACACTGTTTACAGCTTCCATCAGCAAATCCATCTCTCTGCGATAGGTGGTAATGATCACACTGACCAATGGTTGATTCTCCATTTTTTATCCTATGATATAGTATGAACCATATCATTCACCTTTCATGTTATTGTTTGCTCAATACAATCCAAACCGATAGGGCAAATGACCATATCCGTTGCTGAGCATAGCGGATGCAAACAAAACCGCAGTATAAAAAAGTGTATATAACTGATAGATACTGAATCCACCGGTTTTGCGAATGGATTTACCCCAGATATAAGATAATCCGATGAATGCAGGCATGGTAAAGAACAATCCGATACGAGCTGCATACAGAATCTTAAAGTTCATGAGTGTAAATACCACATCACAAATCATTGCCTTATCCAGCATATCCGTATAAATATCCGGAACCAGAAGACAAGGCTTGATTCGATGCAGCAGCCGATATCCGATATATAATCCAAACTTAATAAACAGCAGGAATGTGCCGATTGTGAAGATCGAATTGTCATAGATCTTATCATATCCCACACGATATTGTGCAAAAATCGAGATCGAAAACACAATCTTCATCAAAAGCTCAATGCATACAAGTCCGACAACCGGAAGTAAATAGGCTGCCACTTTATGCCATTTTTTCTTGTATTGATGGGGCCGATAATACCATAACAATGCCAATGCAGTGATCGCTGTGGTATGAAACAACATAGCAATCAATACATATATGATATACTTTTTATACTGCTTGTTCAACAGATATTGCAATGCAAAAAAGACAATCGCAACTGCCAATGCCTGCCGCATAATATTATAGGTTCGCAGATAAAAGGTTGTCAGATAAACCAAAAGTGAAATGGTCGGACTCGCTTTTTTGCGAAAACTCCAGATGCCGAGCACCATAAATAACTGCGTGAACAATCCATAGAAAGCAAAACCGGCCATCGAAGTGCCAAATAAGCGATAAGAACCATACATCAAAACGGCAAAGGATGCTTCCACATCAGCAATGGTAAGCGCAGATTGCAGATTCGGCGCTGCTTTGATCTGTTCAGCCCATTCCAGATAAAACTGAAAATCAATACCAACGTTATAACGAAGCATGGCCGGCAGGCCGATGGTCAAGAGTACGGCAATCAAATACAGGATTTGATTGCCGGTATGCTTGGATTTTTCCGCACAATACATCCATCCCAGCGCCAGGAGAAAAAACAGGGCATAAAACAATATGGATACGCCTGTTGAAAACTCTATCATATCGTCATCCAATCTTTCAGGGGCGGTATTCAAACAACAACGATCCGTCTATCGGCAATCTTCAACGATTGCCGTACATTTTGTCATAATAATCACGGTATTCTCCGGAAATGATGGTTTCCCACCACGCACGGTTCTCCAGATACCACTGAATCGTCTTTTTGATGCCGTCTGCAAATTTGGTTTCCGGCAGCCAGCCCAGCTCA
>JAFXJT010000059.1 GCA_017532085.1 Oscillospiraceae bacterium
CTGAAAAAGAAAACAAAGCCAATATGCAGAATATTTGTGATTTGCTGTTTGGTGTTGTGGATTCTATGAGTATCATGCTGATTATCCTGCCGTTGTATCCTATGCCGGTGAATGATTATGTGTATTCTGTCAACCTGTTTGCATATACTGAATCAGCCCCGGTGAATCGGATCATTTACTGGGCAGTGTTTATTCTGCTGACGCTGATCGGTGCGATCAAGGTCATTCTGAATCAAATGAAAATAGAAAAGGGGCGTAAACTCCTTACGAGTATTTCTATTGTATGTAGCATTGTAACAGTATTGTTTCTTGCAATGACAAGGGAAGCTTATGCGGTATCAATAACTTTTTTTCTATTGATACTAAAAGGAATGCTGTTATTCAAAAAGTCTAATTTATCTCGCTGATGTATTCTAAACTATAACAAATAAATCAAGCCTTGTGTGCGCTCTACAGCATACACAAGGCTTATCTGTTCAAAAAACAAAATCAAAGAAAAAATAAAAATCCGAACACGCCATCAATCTGGAACGTGTTCGGATAATTACTGTTTGGTGACCCGTACGGGAGTTGAACCCATGATTCCACCGTGAAAGGGTGGCGTCTTAGCCGCTTGACCAACGGGCCATAGGAATGGCTGCGGCAGGACTTGAACCAGCGACCGATCGGGTATGAACCGATTGCTCTAGCCAACTGAGCTACGCAGCCATCATTTGTAACGATATTTCTATCGCTCACGACTTAGATATTATACCGCAGATTGCAGAAAATGTCAAGAGAAAACAGCGAATTTGTATTAACGCACAAATGCGAGCAGAGATAATCGTTCCGTCATGTGCAAATCACACAGTGCTGATGGGTGGCTTCTGCTTGTTGCATAGGATCCGGCAGCAAGCGATCGGGAAGCTTGTCAGTAAAATTATGAGAACTACTTGCAATTTCAAAGGAAATATGATACAATAATAGCGTATGTGACAGCATAAACCAACAGGTACCGTTTCTTAAAAGGTACGAATATACTGCAAAGGAAGGATTTACATGAAAGTATCAAAAATGCTCGGTGAGCGTTTTAAGGAAACACCGAAGGACTGTGTCATTGAAAGCCATGCCTTAATGATGCGCGGTGGATATATGAAGTATATGGCCAATGGCATTTATTCGTTGTATATGCCTACGAAGCGGATCACACGCAAGATCGAGCAGATTATTCGTGAGGAAATGGATGCGATCGATGGGCAGGAGGTCATGTTCCCAGTTGTCATGCCGGCTAGTCTCTGGGAGGAATCCGGTCGATATCAGAGCATCGGCAGCGAGATGGCACGATTTCGTGACCGTTCCGGCAACGGCGTTGTTCTTGGCATGACTCATGAGGAAGCAGCAGTCCATCTGGCAAGAGATACTGCCAAATCCTATGTAGATTTTCCTTTTATGATTTATCAGATCCAGACAAAATTCCGTGATGAGCCCCGCGCCAGAGGCGGTCTGATCCGTGTGCGTGAGTTCACCATGAAGGATGCCTATTCCTTCCATACCTCACAAGAGGATCTGGAAGCTTATTACGAGCGCGCATTTGCAGCATACAATCGTATTTTCGAGCGCTGCGGCTGCAAGAATTTCATTTCCGTGCAATCGGATTCCGGCATGATGGGTGGCAGTATTTCTCATGAGTTTATGCTGCTGACCGAAGTCGGTGAGGATACGCTGGTGCTTTGCGATTGCGGCTATCGAGCAAATATGGAAGCAGCAGCGGTACGTGTCGAAAACGAAGCGAGTGCAATGGAACCGTTGACCAAAGTTGCAACGCCTCATGTTAAGACCATCGAGGAGGTCATGGAATTCCTCAAGCTGGATGTGAAGCAGACCTGTAAGGCTGTGGTGTATCAGAAAAATGCTGATGACCAATTGGTGCTGGTCTTTATCCGAGGTGATCTGGAGGTCAATGAGACCAAGCTGCGGAATTATCTGGGATATGAGCTGCATCCGGCGGCAGAACTGACTGCAGACAGCGGCGTGATTCCCGGATCCATCGGTCCGGTTGGCTTGCCGAAGGATATCACTGTGGTATATGATGCTTCGTTGTGCGGTATGGAATCCATGTGCTGCGGTGCCAACGAGGATGGCTTCCATTATACCGGCATGAACATTAAGCGAGATGTAGGCGATGTGACATATGTGGATGTTGCCAAGGCATTTGCCGGTTGTATTTGTCCGCAGTGTGGTCAGCCGCATATCCGCATTGAAAAGGGAATTGAGATCGGTAATATTTTCCAGCTGGGGCAGAAGTATACCAAAGCCATGGAAATGACATATCTGGATGAAAGCGGTGAGCGTTGCTATCCGATCATGGGCTGCTATGGTATCGGTGTCGGTCGTCTTTGTGCGTCGATCTGCCAGGAGAGTCATGATCAATATGGTCCCATCTGGCCGATGGCAATTGCACCTTGGCAGGTACAGGTATGCAATCTGCGTGTGGATGATCCGGAGGTGACTGCTGCTGCCGATCAGCTTTATGCCGATTTGCAGAAAGCAGGCATTGAGGTATTATATGATGATCGCGATATTCGACCGGGTGTTATGTTTGCGGATGCAGATTTGTTTGGTGTACCGATTCGTGCGATTATCAGTCCGAAAACCTTGGCAGCCGGCTGTGTAGAAATCGCTGCAAGAGACAAATCGTTCCGTGAAAACGTGCCGATTGGCGATGCAGTGTCATGGCTGCGTGAAAAAGTGCTGGCAATGTTGGAATCTGCGGAGCGCTGAATATTGAAAAACTCCGAAACTGACGTAAATACGTCGGTTTCGGAGTTGCTTTTTCCTTGGGATGTTTTGCACAAATTGTGGAAAACTAGCTTTGGTATCTGTCGGAACGTCGAAAATTATCGCATTTATGTGGGTTTCGAGACCATGGGTGTTGAAAACTTTGTGGAGAATGTTAAATGGAAATGATTGCCATTCTTCATATTGAGAGAAGTCACTATGTTGAGACAATGGGAAGAGAAAAAGAGATCAATGCAGGAGACATCTGGAAAAACAACTGACAAGAAAGCGTGAATACATAATCCGGCGGATTTCGGAGAGAATAGCAATGCTCTGCATAGCAGGCAAATTTGCCGGAAAGGATTTGGCATAATGAGAAAGCTGACAGTAACCGGTGTTGTTGCTGCGCTGCTGATTTGCAGCTTATTTACCGGCTGCGGCAGAGATGACAATTCATCTGATACCAACAGCAGCAGTTCAACCACCACCACAACCACCACAAAGCGCGATGAGAGCAGTGCGGTCAAGGAGGAATCCTCACGAAATGAGAATTCTTCTATGGCTGACGGCACCACCACATCGGATCGTGACAGTATCATGGATGATGTGACCGATGCTGCAGATTCCATCGGCGATGCCGTTACCGGTGTTCTTACCGATGCGACCAAGCCGATCGGTTCATCCACTTCGACCACCTAAGCGCATCTCGCTTAAAGGAAATCGCCTCTTATGGAAGCATCCGTAAGAGGCGGTTTTCATTATTGTTGGGGTTCAAACGGGAAGGCGGGCATCATGGAGAGCTTAAAGAGATTGGCATTATGCTTTCTGTCAATCAGAGCCTTGATTTCCTCGGCAGGCTCAATTCCTTGACGCAGATATGCATCCAGTTCGGCATAGGTAAAGCCCAGATTATCTTCATCTGTTTTGCCGCACAAGCCATCAGAGGGTACTTTATCCACCAGTGCGGCAGGCAATCCCAGCGCATGACCGATCGCTTTGACTTCGGTGACGGTAAATTTGGCAAGCGGTGCAAAATCACCGACACTATCGCCCCATCGAGTCGAATAGCCAACCCAATCCTCGGAGAGATTACAGGTATTGGCAACCCGTCCGTTGAGGCTTTGAGAAACGGCATACAACGTTGCCATACGCAGACGAGGCGGCAAGTTGACCTCTGCCTGTCGGGAAAGCGGTAATGCATTGCCCACAGCGGCTTTCAGTATTTGTTCTGTTTCTCCGATGTTTACGGTATAGTTCCGGATACCGAGATGCTTGCACAAAAGCTGAGAGTCTGCGATATCGGGCTGAACACCGCTGGGCATCAAAACGCCGATGACACGATGAACGCCCAATGCCCGACAGAGTAAAGCGGCACAAACGGAGCTGTCTTTTCCGCCGGAGATTCCCAACACAGCAGGACAGCCATCACCGTTTTCAGCAAACCAATTCTGAATCCAGCGGCAGCAATCGTTGATTGCTGCGTTGACATCAAAATGATACATTGCAACACTTCCTTATTAAAAAATCAAAACGAGAGGGCCTCGTTGAATTTGGCGATGATCGTATTCAAAAAGATCATCGAGATATGCAAAAAGACAGCAACCCATAATCCCCAAGCACCGATGGCAGCTTTGCCGCAGCGGATACTCTGGAAAGGGGTAGTATCCGGCAGACGCTCTGTGAGACAGGTATAGAGCAGCATAATCGCCCCTAAGACGATTACGATTACGGATACCAGTGCAAACAGCTTATCGGATGAATCAGGGGCAATTTCGGCAAGATAGGTGAATACGGTACTGGTCACATTGACTACGAAATGCACAAAGATTGCAGGCACCAGAGAACGATGCTTGATGGTGATATATCCCAGTAAAATTCCAAGGAAGAACGCCAGCAGACCCTGAGCCAGATTCTGATGCGCCAGAGCAAAGAAGAATGCGCTGACGAAAATACCAAAGCGCTGGCTGACACGACTCATGTTTTTCATAAAGACGCCGCGGAACACAAGCTCTTCCGTGATCGGAGCTACGAAACAGGAATACAGTACAGTCACCAGCAGCTTTGTCTGTGAGGTGCCGGTGGTGAAATCCGGTGTGGGCAGCGGATGCCCCGCTTCACTGAAAAAGAACTCGATCTGATTTGCAACATATCCCATCACAAATTGGATGAACAATCCGATGGCCACATAACGGAGTAAGGTTGGGATTCGTAAATTCTGATCTTGGAAGAAGGACATCGGTGAAAGCTTTGTAAACTTGCAGCCCATAAGAAATACCGTAACATTGCTGATGAGGAAGCCCAACAGATTGGAAGCCATCATGATAGAGCTGTCATTGAGATATGCTGTAACGATCTCGGCATAATTTCCGGGCAATGTACCGTTGAGCGCAGCGGAATCGACAAGCCGCAACAGAAGGGTTGCCAGCACATAGCAGCAATTGGCGATACCGGAAGCCAAAACAAAATCCAAAAACAGAAGCAATCCGGCCATTGTAAAGTAGCGGCGGATGGCAGTGATTTCCCGTTTTGAGGGAAACAAGGGAATCCGGCAGCCGGGAATGGCGATTTGCGGTACCACGGCGGTATAATCAGGCGTATATTCCCTTTCTTCGGTTGGATTCTGAAAGGGATTTTTCGGGTCGATCATTGTATCCGCACTGTTGACAAAAACAGTATCGGCAGAATGCTGTTCGATCATAGCACATCCTTTCGTTCAATAGCCATTAGCGCAAAGTGACGATAGTGACACCGTCCTCACCTTCACCATAAATTCCCAGACGATATTCTTTTACGTGCTTGGAGCGGCGAAGATGATCGTGTACGGCACGGCGCAGCACACCGGTTCCCTTACCGTGAATGATGGTAGCACCGCTTAATCCGGACATGACAGCATTATCCAGGAACTGATCCACCATCAGCAGTCCTTCATCCACCGTACATCCACGGATATCCAGTTCCGTGGTTGCTTTGCGGGTCATTTTGGATTTGGTGGTGATGACGGTATTTTGTTTGGCTTTCTGTTTGGTTTTGGAATCGGCAGCGGCTTGTTCCAAGCGCAGGCTATCCAGCGGCACACGGGTTTTCATGGCGCCGATCTGTACCATGACCATCTCTTTGTGATCCGGAAGAGCAAGAACCGTACCGGACTTGCCCATCTTGACCACCGTAACCGTATCGCCTACACGCAGCGGACGAGGAAGCTGATAGCTGCTTTCCGCCATTTGGGGTTCAGAGCCTTCATAGAGGCGGTCGATGGTTTGTTTGGAGCGAGCTTTTGCAGCTTGAATCTGTTCCGCAAAGGATTCTTTATCCTTTTCTTTTTTGAGTGCACGCAGTTCCTCTAACAACGAAGCGGATTCTGTCATAGTTTGTTCAATGATCCGTCTTGCTTGTGTGCGAATGCGGTCAAGCTCTTCATTGCGGCGGCGCTCCATTTGCTCTGCTTCTTCGCGGAGTGCTTTTTCATGCATGGCTGCGGCAGAGCGGAGCTGTTCCAGTTCTTCGGTTTGACGTTCCAATTGCATTCTGGCACGTTCCAATTCTTCCACAGCGGCTTCAAAGCGCATATTCTCTGTACTGACAAGTTTTTTGGCATGGGCAATCACATCTTCGGGCATACCCAGAGAGCTGGAAATTGCAAAGGCATTAGATTTTCCCGGTGAACCCAGCAGCAGCCGATAGGTTGGCTTGAGCGTCTCCAGATCGAATTCACAGGAGGCGTTTTCCACATCGGCTGTTTCAATGGCATAGCGTTTCAGCTCTTGATAATGGGTTGTCACCAACAGTTTAGCGCCCTGATCCTTGAGTCGTTCAATGATTGCCACAGCCAATGCAGCGCCTTCCACAGGATCGGTACCTGAGCCAAGCTCATCCATCAGCACCAGCGTACGGTCATCCGCTTGATTGAGAATAGCAATATCCTGCAATGTATGTGCACTGAAGGTTGAGAGGTTATATTCGATGCTCTGACGGTCACCGATATCCGCAAGAACACGTTGAAATACCGAAACAGAGCTGCCTTCCGCAGCCGGAATCATCATACCGCACATTGCCATTGCAGTCAGCAGACCCACGGTTTTTAGCGCAACGGTTTTACCGCCGGTATTGGGACCTGTGATGATCAGCGCATGGTATTCTTTGCCCAAGGAAATGGTAATGGGCACCACTTTTTTGGGATCGATCAGCGGATGACGTGCTTTTTTAAGTTGGTTGTTGCCGTCATCGGTAACCGTTGGGATACAGCCCTTCTGCATCGTACCCAAAGTAGATTTTGCAAAATAGAGGTTCAGCTCTGCAGCGATCTCATAGCCGGAAAGCAGCATTGGTGCTGCCTGACCGCAGGCATGGCACAGCCGTTCAATGATGCGTTCGATTTCCTCCTGCTCCTGTGCCTCCAGTAAACGGATATCGTTATTGGCATCCACGATCGCCATTGGCTCAATGAAATAGGTCTGACCGGTGGCAGAGCTGTCATGAATCAGACCTGCTACATCACCTCGATGCTCTGCTTTAATGGGCAGTACATAGCGGCCGTCACGGATGGTGACAATGGCTTCCTGCAAATAGGTCTGCATTGAAGGGGAGCGGATCATTTTTTCCAGCTTTTCACGCAGCCGCTGACCGGATTGTGTGATCTTGCGGCGAATGGATGCCAATGCGGGACTTGCAGCATCGGCAAGCCGTTCATCGGATTCGATGGAGCGTTCCAGCAGATCCGCAAGATAGGGATCGGGCTGCAGTCTTGCAAACAGATCGCTTAAGGTATTGTCCATCTGATCGCAATGGGCATACCAATCGGTCAGTGCAGAGATCTGTCGTAAAAGGCGGGCAATCTCCAGCAGCTCGTGCAAGGAGACTCTGGCGCCCGAGGAGGTTCGGCGGATTGCGGCACAAACCTCATCAAAGGAATAAAAGGGTGGAGAACCGAATCGAACGGAAAGCTGAAAAGCATCCTCGGTTTTTTGCAGTTCATGGCGAACCCGAAGCAGATCTCCATCCGGACGCAAAGAAAGCGCCAACTGTTTGGCACGTTCGTTGGCGGCTTCTTTAGCAAGTGCTTCCAGAATTTTATGTAATTCCAGTGTCATATAATCGGGAGAGAGTGTTGTGTTATTCATAATCAGTACCAAAATCAGGTTGAGACAGCGGCATAGTTGTGCAGCCATCTGTCAGGGAATGATAAAAACGTAAGGTTTTGTAGCGCAATTCCAGCCGATAGCAGGCATATTGTTCGGTGAATAGGCTCAGAAGCTGCTGGGAGCGATCCTGCAGGCGATAATGAAACAGGCGATCAAAATCGGAAAAAACGATATGTCTTGCAGCTTGCAGCACGCCAACGGTAACGGAAAGATCGGTTGTCTGGTTGTTGGGATGGCATTCACTGCATCGAAAATCGCCGTTTGCGATACGCAGAACAAGCTGCTGCGGCAGGTATTCTCCGCAGGCGGAGCAGCAGAGCAGATCGGGCATCATGCCGAGTTCCGTGAGCATGCGCAGTTCAAAGATGGATTTGATCTGCGGCAGCGGTCTGGAATGTACAGAGAGATAGTGTAAACAATACAAGAACAGCCGCAAAATTTGCGGCTGTGGCTGTGCAGTAGCAATTTTTCTCGTAAGCTCGGAAAAATACGCAGCGAGCGCCAATGCCTCCAGATCATTGCGGATCCCATAGAACAACTGGATGGGAACAGCACTGTCAAGGAAAAAGCGGTCATGGCTTTGGCGCAGACAGAATTCGGCATAAGAAAACAGCTGTGTCAGAGCCGCATATTTGCTGCCGGGTTTTCTTGCGCCGCGGGCACGGACTGTAATGACACCTTCATCGGTCAACAGATCAATGAGCTTATCGGCTTCACCATAAGGTGTCTCCCTCAGAACCAGACCTTTGACTGTCAGGAGCATTCTGCTGTTCCTCCCTTTGTGCGCTGTTGCGATATTGCAGATAATCGGAGATTTTTCCGGTGTGATAGAATTTGGCCCAATGGGTCATTGCGTTATTTTGCAGGGATTCCGCATCAGACGGAACCGGGTGCTGTATTTGCATGAGAATCTGCCTCCTCAAAGAATTGACAGAGGTAGTATTCTGCAAAAAGCGGTTTCATTTACATGGAAAATACAGGCGGTTACGGTTCGAAAAGACCAAAGCTCTGGATCAATCCTTCGCGATTTCGCCAGTCCTCCTTGACTTTGACCCATGTCTGGAGATTCACTTGGATGCGGAAGAACTGTTCCAGCTCGGTACGGGCAGCGGAAGCAACTTTTTTGAGCATCGAGCCGTTTTTGCCGATGATAATCCGTTTATGGGATTCTCGTTCACAGTAGATGGTGACGGAAATATTCAGCAGAGCCTTATCCTCACGCTCGGAGAACTGTTCTGTCACCACAGCGATGCCATGCGGTACTTCATCGGAAAGCCGACACAGAAGCTGTTCCCGTATCAGTTCGGCAGCCAGCACACGTTCAGGCTGATCGGTCATCATATCATCGGGGAAATAGTGCGGTCCGGGTTGTGCCAGAGCAAGCAGCTCTCTGATAAGCACATCCACGCCGTCATTGCGCAAAACGCTGACGGGAATCAGCGCATAAGGATGCCAGCGAGCTTCGGTTTCCGCAAGCATCGGAGCCAGCTTGGATTTATCCGAAAGCAGATCAATTTTGTTATATACAAACAAGACGGTGGCACCTTGTGCTGCCAGTTTATCCAGCATTGCACATTCGGGATCTCCCAAGGGTCTGGTGCAGTCTGCCATAAAGATGACGCAGTCGATATCGGAAACGGCATCCTTGGCGGCTTTCATCATATGATTTCCCAATCGGGTCTGCGCACGGTGCAGACCGGGCGTATCGGTAAAGACAAGCTGAGTGCCGTCATAATTGCGAATGCCGGTGATACGAGTGCGTGTTGTCTGGGGCTTGGGACTGACAGAAGCGATTTTTTCTCCGATGATTGCATTAAGCAGAGAGGATTTTCCGGCATTGGTACGGCCGGCAATGGCTGCAAACAGAATTTTGGTATCCTCTTGCTGCGGAGAAAGCATCATTGCCATTATTCGTTCTCCTCGGGTGCGATAAAGCTGGTATCACGAGCAAAGCCCAGCTTTTCGAGAACGGATTCTTCTTTTTCGCGCATCAGTCGCTGTTCCAGCGGAGAGACTTCATGATCATATCCCAGCAGATGCAGCATGGAATGTACGGTAAGGAAAGCGATCTCACGCTCCAGCAGATGACCGTACATATTCGCCTGCTTGACAGCCATTTCCATAGAGATAACAATATCTCCGAGAATGACAAAGCCGGTTTCGCCGTTAATCTGGAGCTTGTCTCCCTCAGACTGAGGGAATGACAGCACATCGGTCACAGAATCCTTACCTCGGCAGGTGCGGTTCAGCGCACGGATCTCATCGTTGCTGACAAAGGATACACTGACCTCCGTATCATGACCGAAGCCTTCTGTGGTCAGAACCGCCTGACAGCAGCGGCGAATCAGCAGGCGAACGCCCACAGGAATCTTAACCTGATGCTGATCATCCTTGATATAAACCTTTAACTTAGCCATTTTTATTCTTCTTCCTTTCTCTCATGGATCGATTTTCGTAATTCGCATAGGCAGTGATGATATCCTGCACCAGATGATGACGCACCACATCCTTTTCGGAGAATTGATGGATGGTAATGCCATCAATGGGCTTGAGGACTTTCATTGCCTCAATCAGACCCGAACGGCCGGGATCCGGCAGATCGATTTGAGTGATATCGCCGGTAATGACCATTTTGCTTCCTGAGCCCAAACGGGTCAGAAACATTTTAATCTGTTCCGAGGTCGTATTCTGCGCTTCATCCAGAATGATGAAGGCTTCATCCAGAGTGCGGCCGCGCATATAAGCGAGGGGAGCAATCTCAATGATGCCTTTTTCCAGATCACGCTGTACATTTTCTGCGCCCAGCATATCATAGAGCGCATCATACAGCGGACGCAGATAAGGGTCTACCTTATCTTGCAGATCACCGGGGAGAAATCCGAGCTTTTCGCCGGCTTCCACAGCGGGTCTGGTTAGGATAATACGGTTGATTTCATGCGCCTTGAGCGCTTTGACAGCCATCGCCACGGCAAGATACGTTTTGCCGGTGCCGGCAGGACCGATACCCAAAACAATGGTATCCTTGGCGATTGCTTCCAGATAGTGCTTCTGGCCCACAGTGCGGGGACGCACAGGTTTTCCGGAAACCGTGACACTGACAGCATCCTCGGTCAGCTTTTTCAGCTCAGCCGCAGCGCCGTCGGATACCATAGAAACAACATAACGCACAGTCTGTTCATTGAGCGTTCCATTGCTTCTTGCAGCAGACAGCAGTGCTTCGATTGCTTTTCCTGCTTTTGCCACATTACGTTCCTCGCCGGTGATTTTGATGGTAGTACCGCGATTGATCACAACGACTTGAAACTGCCGCTGGATCATGTTGATATGTGTATCATAACTGCCGAATACAGTCGCAATCTGATCTGTACTATCGGCATGAACGAGCTGTTCTGTCATTTGGGTTTTTTGTGCTTCCGACTGAAAGCATAGCTCCTTTCGCACTGTGAATCAGTCACAGCAAAATTCTATACCCATTATACCATACTGAAATAAAAAATGGAATAGTTTTAGGTTTTTTTTACAAAAATTTCACTTGTTTTTCCGATAACGCCCTCAAAAACGTAGTGAATTTTCAGCGATATGCCTAAATCGGTAACGGTCTGGGCATAGTCCTTGGCAAGGATCTGATCATTGGCATGGAAATTCTGTTCAAACCGATCGGCCTGTTCCTCCTGCATTGCCATAATTTCAGCAGCGGAATAGACAGCAATGGTTGTTTCCTGGCGGCTATAGTGTCCTTGCACCAGCGCAAAGGGGAAAATCAGTCCGAATAGCTTCAGTGGTTTTTGGGTTTCGGTATAGACGAAAGGCTCATCCGGGGTATCCATACCGAATTGTATGGGAAACCGTTTGCCGAAGCATTCCAGAAAGGAGTTGGTAATGGTTTCACCGGTCACAGTCGTTTCTTCACAGAAGGGCTGTTCTAACAGCAGATCTTCCTCATAGATTCCTGTAACGACACCATCGCCGTGCTTGAAATAGGAAAGACCGCGTTTATCTTCAATCACACCGCTGATAAGCACATCGCCTTCTTTGACGGCATCACCGACTTTGACCAAGGCTTCTCCGCCCAGCACACGAATATCGGTAATCTGCGCTGAAACTGTTGCGATATAATTGGTTGGAATGCGATCGGCATAGCGTTCGGGCGGATCGGTTTCCTCTCGCAGATCCACAATGAGTCTGCCGCCCGTATGCTGCAGCGTGACCCATTCGATATCCGAAATGACCAACCGAAGCTGTTGTTCCAGCAGATCAAAGTCCATTTTTCGGTATTGTGTGCCCCGGGCAACGCCCAAAGATTCCAGCGCTGTCAGAATTCTCGTATCGGAGATCTGTTCATTGCCATAGATCTCAATACTTCGTATGGTCTGATTGCTCCACCAGAGAAAGGCAATCCCCAGGCAAAGTCCCGCCAACAGTCCAAACCGGAAGCGATATGGGAATAATCGAAAGCGCAAACCTTTTCGTTCCAAAACAGTCAATGTGATCTCGAATTCTTTTGCAAGCTTTGCAAGCGCATACCAATAATTGGCGCTGATTCTTCCATAGAACACGCCATTTCGGATTTGCTGTCCGCTGCAAGAAAGATGTTCTGTCCGCAGAGCATCCCGAAAGGCGTTCAGCTGATCGCCCTCGGCAGAAAAGGCGATTTGTGCAGAGAACCGATTCATTGCAGACCTCCATCAAATTCGATGACAGCGATTTCGCCGCTGATATGCAGTCCATGCGCGCTGTAATCGTTGGCAGTCAGCGCTTTTCCCCAGATCGAAACAGTGTGTGCATTGGTTTGCAGCTGAATGAGCATTTCACTGCATTCCAGCAATCTGCGGCAGTGATCAAAATAGGCATCGGTATTGCCGCAAAGTTCAATGATATCCTCCGAAAAGGGCAGGCTGATTCCTTTATGGGGCTTTGGCATTCTGTTACCTCCCTATGATATTGTTCTAAAGCAGGATATGGTGTTTGTTCTGAATCTATGCAGTTTTTGCATAGATTTTCGCAGAGAGGTGAGAGTATGATCATCACACAGAAAAGAAATATGCTGGGATGGATGACAGCCGTACTGCTGATTCTGTATGCCATAGGGTTATTCGCCACAAAAGCAAATGCGAGTACAGCATTGTTGGCACAGCGACTGCAATTTTGTCTTGAGATTCTGATTCCTTCGCTCTATGGCAGCATGGCGCTTTGTAATCTGCTGGTATTGAGTGGTGGTGTTAAAATACTGGGCAGGATGTTTTCCGTGCTGGGACGCTTGCTGCATTGTCCCGTTTCGGCAGTGGGTGTTTTTGTGCTGAGTCAGATCGCCGGTTATCCTGTAGGCAATTTGATGCTGCGGCACCTGACGGAAACAGGAGAACTTACAGCAGACGAGGCAAAACGCTTTGCTTCGCTGTGCTTTGGCGGAGGTCCCTCCTTTTTGGTAGGATTTGCCGGTGCACAGATGCTTGGCAGTGCAGCGGCAGGATGGCTTTTGTTTATCAGCTGCTTTCTGGCAAATCTAGTGGCAGCGATCCTGCTGAGACCCAAGCAGACCATTTGGGATACAGAAGGGGAGAAAGCTTCTCGAATACATCCGGCAGCAATGGCGGTGAAGGCAGCGGAACAATCCATGCAGAGTCTGCTGAGAATTTGTGCTGTGGTATTGCTGGCAGGCGTGATATGGTTTTTGCTGGAGCAGCTTGGCATCATCGGTGCACTGTCGAAAATTGGGTATGTGTTTGGTCTTACACCGGCACAAAGCCAAGCCATTCTCGGTGCTGTAGCAGATGTGACGCAGCTGTCAGCGGTCTGCCGCAGCGGATTGCCGTTTGAAATCCTGCTGCCGTTAATGGGAGCACTGCTGTCTTTTGGCGGAGTTTGCGTCCATATGCAATGCATTTCGCTGGGAGTATCCGGAATCCATCTGACAGCAATGCTGCGGATTCGGCTGCTGACCGCTCTGCTTGCTGCAGGAATCTGTATGCTTTTGCTGCCGCTATTTTCATTTGATCGTGTCATCGAGGTGTTTGCACCCATCTGTAAAGTTTCAGCCAGCGGTTCTTGTCTTCCTGCCTTGCTGATATTATGCACAGGATTTCCTATTATTTCAAAAAAAGACTAGACAAATCGAAAGAAATATGTTATAATAGAGAAAATTCTGATACTTGAGGTGATCAAGATGGGACTGTTTGACGTTTTTTCCCGTGGCGGTAAATATTTCGGTAAATCCATTGAGCCGAGATGCGAATACTGTGAATCCGGCAAGCGTGCAAAGGATGGCAATAAGGTACTTTGTTCCAGAAAGGGCCTTGTCAATGCCGGAGACCATTGTCCGAAATTTGTTTATTCTCCATTGAAGCGCATTCCTGTGAAGCAGATGAAGATGGTCGGCTTCCTTGAGGGCGATTATGATGAGAAGAATTATGAAGACGAAGAAACTGCCGAAGCCGATAAAGGCAAAGGGCAGTCTGCAAAGAAAACAGAACCTGCAAAAAAGGATGATCCGGTAAAGAAGGCTGAGCCTGCTCCTCAGAAGGAGGAAACAGCGGCTCCGGCGGAAGCTGCTCCTGCACCGGCACCGACTCCCGCACCTGCGCCTGCACCGGCTGATGATCTGGCAGCACTGGCAGCTGCTGCGGATGCAGTATCTGCACCGGCCGATGATCTGGCAGCTTTGGCTGCTGCTGCAGATGGCACAGAATCCGGCGGAGAGAATGCTTCTGCATTGTCTTCCATGTGATTGGCTTTGCTTGGATAATCAAATCGAACAGAGAAAAAACCACCTGAGATACGTTAGTATCCGAGGTGGTTTTTGTTTTATTTGCAGTTTTAACACCATGGTTTGATGTGTATGACAATGCAGAATCAAACATGGGGCAACCATTCAAACAACCGGCAAGAATCCTTGGAGCAATCAGCGAGGATAGATTTTTCCTGTCAGAATCGAGATCAGTGCAGGATCGGGGCAGGTGAGTGTGTGGCGATCCAGCAGAGCAAATCCGTTTTCATGGGTTTTGCCTTCATCCCACCAGAAACAAGGGATGCCTCGCATTGCAGCTTCTTTGGTAAAAACGGCAGCCCAAAAATGACGGGAATGCGTGTTGTGCTTGAAGACTGCGCCGGTTTCTCCGATGATGACGGGAATTCCTTTGCGAATACAATAATGCTCCAGATCATCAAAGATACGGATCAAATGATCAAAGTGTTCTTTTTGAGTACCCCATTCTGTGATTGGCTCTGTCCATGTTACCTCGTTGGATGGAAAACAGAATGCTGATGGCGCATAGACATGAACGGAAATCAGAATTCGGTCATCCTGCGGGATTTTCATATAGCGCAAAGCAGTCGGTTTTGCAGATGCGGCATAAGTGGGCAGCAGCAGATAACGGGTTTGATTGCATCCGCCTGCATTGCGGATGGTATGCACCGCAGCGGCATTCAGCTGATTGACTGCCTCACAGGTTTCTTTGGTGCCTTCCCAATCATCGCCGCATCTGGGTTCGTTGAGCGTTTCGAAAATCAAGGATTCTCCCAGATCGGCAAAATGTGCAGCGATTTGTGCCCAGATAGCACAAAGGCATTGTACGGAACGCTCTAGCTGTGCAGGAGCCGGAGAAATGGTGCCAAAATTCGGAGAAGCATCATGATGGACATTGAGAATCACACGAAAGCCCAGTGAAAAAGCTTCTCTGACGATGCCGTCCACTCTGCGAAGCCACTGGGGATCCATTCTATAATCGGGAGCCGCACCGATATGCTGTGTCCACGTGACAGGGATGCGCACCGCATCAAAGCCTGCATCACGGATTGCTTCCAATTGACCTCGGGTTGTGGGCGGATTGCCCCATGCTGTTTCATGATCGGTTACGGAGGGGATATTCTCAGCAGATGCAGCCCGAAACACGCTGTCAAAGGTATTGCCCAGGTTCCATCCGCACCGAATGCTGCGGACAAATTCAAATGCATATGGATATTGGTACATCGTTGTCTCCTCCATTCTGCGGATGCCGATCATAGTAGACTATGCTTTTTGACAGTATAACATATTTTTTCGCAAATGTCCATACATGGAGAGAGAAAATTGCAGTTTCCTTTCGCGGCATTGTAAAATCAATTCCGAAACCCTATTGCTATTTTGAAGTTGTTGTGGTATATTGAAATAGAAATGTATGAAATGGAGGGGGAGTGCGGTATGAATACGCAGCAACTGACCTATGTACTTGCTGTTGCGGAGTGTCGCAGTTTTTCAAAAGCTGCTGAAAAGCTTTATGTCACACAGCCATCCTTGAGTCAATATATTCATGGGATTGAAAAGCAGTTGGGAATGAAGCTGTTCGATCGTACCTTGACACCGATTCGTCTGACGGATGCCGGCGAGCTATATGTGGAATGGGCACGCCGACTTCTTGCGATGGAAGAGGGCATGGTGAATGCGCTGAATGATCTGATGGAAATGGGGAGCGGCTCGGTAGAGCTGGGTGCCTCATCGTTTCGGATTCGTTGTTTGCTGGCCAAGAGCATTGCGGTATTCCATGAGCGGTATCCTGCGATTCGTCTTTCCATACGGGAGGCGGAAATGGGTACACTGCGGGAGCTGTTGCTGTCGGGCACATTGAATTTCGCTATTGGTACAGGACAGTTTGATCACAAGCAGTTTCATGTGGAGCCTCTTGCGGAGGAGCGTTTATATCTTGCGGTATCGCCGCGCAATCCCATTTGCGAAAGCTTGCCGCAGCCTTTGACGGAAGCACAGATTCGTCAGCAGGATACGGTTTTGCTGCGTTGTGAAGAAGTGTCTCTTAAGCAGATGCAGGATAGCTCTTTTGTGGCTGCGATGGAGGGCGAATATGATCTGGAGAGTTTGTCCGATGTCTGTCGGAAATGTGGATTTATTCCGAAAATCGGATTCCGTGTAGAAACCATCGAAACGGTATTTTCCTTTGTATGTGCCAATATGGGAATTGCATTGCTGCCCGATTCGTTGATTCGTTATGGCAATTTCAAAGAGCATCCGAATTATTATATGCTTCCGGATTCCATCGGAGAATCCTCGATTTCACTGATTTCGAAACGCAATGCTTATCTGCCTAAAGCGGCGGCAGCATATGCCCTGCTGCTCAAACAATTGGTGGATGTGGGAACATGGCGTGTGGGCGCTTTGGAGGAAGGAGGTATGCTGCGATGAATCTTGATGCCGAATGCATCAGACAAATTGCGAAGGATTCCTTCATCAGCATTGGCGCAAACAGCGATTGGCAGTCTTTTTTAACGCAGGCATCTCCGAGGATTTTGTTTCTGGGCGGCTCTGTGACACAGGGATATGCCGCAGGAGAAGTGAAGGCTTATGCCTATCCGCGGCAGTTTGTTGATATGCTGGTTCAGCAGGGATACTCACCGGAATACCATGTGATTGCCGCACCGGGAATGGATGCTCTGACTGTGAATGCGCTGTATGCCGAACAACAGATGGACGAGCCGCCGCATTTAGCGGTGATCGAGTTTGCGATCAATGAAACCACATTGCGTCCCAGTGTGAAGGCAGTAGAAAGCTTGGTGCGGCGTTTGCTGATGCTGCCTCAGCCGCCGATCGTATGTATGCTGTTGATGCGAAATGTCCGCGGTTATAGCTGTGACAGTTTTATGGAGCCCTTGGCTGAGCATTATGGCTTGCCTTGCATCAATCTGCGCTATGGTTTGGAGCCGCAATTGACAAACGGTACCCTTGTGTGGGATGCCTTTGCAGATGAAGAAAGCCATCCGACACAGGCAGGACATCGGCTGTTGGCTGAGAGTCTTATGTATTTGTTGGAACGTGCAAAAACGGAGCAGACGGAATCGGTATCCTATGCACAACTACCTGCACCATGGCTGGCAGCACCGTATGTGACGCTGCAATATCTGACACCGATTTCCAAAACGAGCTTGCCTGTGATTACAAAAGGATTTTCCGTTGTGACTCGGCAGGAGCGATATTATCCGACCGTCTGGCAGACCGAGGATGCCGGCGCCCGATGGGAATTGACACTGCATTGTCGTACCTGTGTTCTGTTTTACGAAGTACATAATCTGCCGGAATATGGAAGCTGTCAAGTGCTTTGGGATGGAAAAGCACCGAAAGAATCGGTGCTGGAAAGCTATTCGATTTACGGCTGGGGAAATCCGAAACATCTTCTGCTCTGTGCGGATTCTCAGACACAAGAGCATACGCTGACGCTTTGCGCGCAAGGCGGACGCTTTGTGGTGTTGGGAATTGGGTATTGCGAGTAATCGAAACTGCATAAGATGATCTATGTTTGGACATCCAATCTTCGGTTTATCACACACAAAAAGCATGCGTTTGCGTGACCTTTTGTGTGTGATTTTTTTGCTGCACAGATCCGGATTGATAATACCAAACAGATCACAATGAAAAGCCGTTTGTGATGCTGTGTCACAAACGGCTCTGGCATGGATTTTGTTTTGCGAAGGGGCAGTTATCGTTTCAAACGAATGATTATGCATATGATTCCAATGATGGCAAGAACAATTCCAATGATAAAAAAAGCAATCATTCTCTGGTGCAATCGGACGTAAAGGTCTGCTGAACCATCAAGCAAATGGTAGTACCCGAAATAATTGAATGCAGCAAATAACAAGGATAAAACGCTGGCAATCAGACTCATAATACCAATGATTAACAATAGTTTTTTCATACTTTCCTCCCGGCAGTTTTTATGGATCAGAGGGTCTGGTGATGTTTCGTCACAAACGGCTCTGTCATAGATTCGGTTTTCTTGATCAGAATGAATTCTCAAGGGAATACGCAGAGTTTATGTTTCCTCCTCATGGGATTCCACATCCTTCGCCGGCAATCGTATGCGGCAAAGCATACGCCCATGGTCAGAAGAGAGCGTATTTTGATTGTAATGGGCTCGCTGCAAATACCCACTACCGCAACCGGATCGCCAATTCTGCATAATTCAGATGAACTTGCAAACGAATGCGAACGAGATTTTACGGATTCTTTTGCAGCAGACCCACAACGATTTGTCGCTGTGTACCATCATCCGTACAAGTGACAATGGTGATACGGTCATCGTGGAAATCATCCAGAACCCACATATCACTCGGCTCGACAATGAAATTTTCGGTCACGATGTAAGTATACTTCGTTCTTCGCTCGTCATTGTCAATCAGAAGCATCTCCATACCGATCTCAATATGCTTCATGTCGTTGAAGATCTCAGCATAGATCGTGCTATTGTGCCCTGCAATGCAGTAATTGCCCGAACCGACTGCACCTGTATCGGGGAAATGTCCTGCTGCTTTAGACAGTATTTCATGTTCTGTTCCGTCCATAACAGGAGCCTTGATATTCAGATCCGGAATCTCAAATACAACACACTCTTTCAGAAGTCTCTGTTTTTCAATCTCACGGCTGATACGATTCCAGCCGAATATACCAAGCACAGAAATGCCGATCAGCATTGTGATGAGTCCTGTAATGAAGACAGCTTTCTTCTTTTTTGCTTTCATCGTTTCACCGTCCTTTGTCTCTATTATACCAGATTTCAATCCATATTGCAACAAAAGGAGCGCCCGAAGACGCTCCTTTGTCATTGTTGTCAGGATGATTTATTCTTCATCCCTGTTTCTGCTCTTTGCCATTGCATAGATACCGAAGAGTACCATTGCTGCAGCTGCGAGCATGATGTAGTTGTAAACCACGCTGATGCCTGTCTGGGGGAGATTCACCTCTGTGCCGTCGGCTTCCGTACCGATACCGGTGACAGGATCAATGGTGTAAACGTCCAGAATAATGCCCTCTGTAAGCAGAGTATTCTGATATGTTATTGTAATATGCGGTGTCTGTTCTTCGCCTGTATAGGTCAGCGCAGCAATGGGATTGATTTCTGCATCGGCAATATTTTTTTGCATAATTTCGAATGTTACGGTTACTTCCCCGCTGAAGAATCCCTTGCCTGTAATCGTAACGCTTGCCGTACCCGGATTCAGATTGTTTTCATATACAACGGTATAGTCTTTACCATTGACGAGCATAATCTGACCATAGTTCACTTCAATCTCAGGTGTGATATCCGAACCTGTGAATGTCTGATCTTCAATCTTGGAAACCATGCTTTCTTCCAGTGTGCAAGACTTTGGAACGAGAGTGAAAGATTCCGTGCTGCCGTTGCCGAGCGTATAGACATAGATGATATGCGTTAGCGGATTAGAAACAGTCAGGAGACTGCCGTCAACTGTCGCATTGAGCCAACCGTCAGCCTTTGTCAGATCAAATCCTTTCGGCAGCGTTGTCAGATCGAATTTGCCGCCGATGAGATCAATGGCATAGGCGTTGCCTGCGCAGTTCAGATATTCCAGTGTCGTGCATCCGCTGACGTCCAGACTGGTCAGCTGGTTGCCTGAGCAGCTCAGATCGTAAAGTGCCGCATTCTGGCTGACATCCAGACTTGTCAGTTGGTTGTCAGAGCAGTACAGAGTGGTCAGTGCCAAATTCTTGCTGACATCCAGACTTGTCAGCTGGTTGCCGGAGCAGTCCAGATGGATCAACTCGGTAAAATACTCCACGCCTGTCAGGTCAGCAACGGTGGTAATACCCGCTGAATATAGGTCGATTTTCCCACTGATGCGGCTTCTTCCGCAGTCAGAACATCATCGTCCGTTGTGTCAAATTCCATGTCCACATAGTTACGGAAAATCTCATCGGGGAAATGCTCCGCATTGATTGTCACGTCTCCTTCCGCTGCCATAACGGACATACTGTCGTCAAGTGTTCTGCTTTTGACATACAGCAGTGTCATGCTGCACAGAGCAATAGACGCTGTGAACGCCAAAGTACGATTCCATTTTGATTTCATATCCTCCTTTTCAGGCTTCGGGGCTGCAGATTTCCATGTTGCTGGTATCTTCCATATTCTTTTTAAGATGTAGTTCGGATGCTGTCTGAACGTTCCTCTCTTTTGTTGACCGTTATTTTGCGCATTGGGTTCGACATTGCTTCTTTTCATAGTATCAGGATGTGCTTTTCACCTACACCTTTATTATACAAAAAAACAGCAGGAATTGTCAATGCTGCTTCTCCAATGAAACCGGTGCACTGGTAAAAAAGCAGACGAAAAAAGAGAGACAAAGTAAAATGAAAGAAAAGCACGTTTTATACCAAAAATGCAAGCAAACGATTGGAAATCTACCGTAAATTTGCACTGTAAATCTGTCAGTGGAACTGCGCCACAGATCCCCGAGGTATCATTGATCGGAGATGTATCACGACAGGGAATTTTGCCTGACCTTGTCAAATATCTGATTGAAACAAGCCGATAAAACGCAAAAAAAGCGGTTGAGGATTTTACGCCTTAACCGCTGATTTTTTGTGTTTATTCTAATGTTATCGTTAAATTTTCTGTTTCTAATACTTTTTCAGACCAATTTTCATCATAAAGTGTTATTTTTAATTCAAGTGTTTTTATCTCATCTATGCTCTGTATACTTGTATTGCCATATCCAACAACAAACGCACCTGTTGCCATTTTGTTCGGAGCAATTTTGACAGGCATACCCGATCCGAGAAAAACAGCCTCATTGTTAGCATATCCGTCTGACGGAGAAACGATAACGGTTTTATCAGAATTGTTCTCAATTTTCAAATACAAGTTATATGAGGTTACTCCTGCTTTAGGATCTTTGAAGTCAACAAATGTAATCTTGAAATTATCATCGGAATAAAGTAGTTTTTCTTCTTTCTTTGTTTCTTCATTTTCTGATGTGTTGTTGTTTGAAGAACCGCCTGTTGATCCACTTTCAATTGTACAGGCAACAGCGGACAAAGCAATTACAGCAATGAGTAGAAGTGCTAAAAGTGTTTTGAGTTTGTTTTTCATTTTCTTTCCCTTCCGAAATGAATATAATAAAAAGTGCGGCTACCGAAGCAACCGCACAAAAACGCAAACTCCGATAGTCGCCAAACTAACTTTACGTGAAATGGGTGTAACCATAATATCATCATAAATGGAATTTGCATTTTATCAAATTCAATAATGATATTATGCTTAAAAAGAGTATAACTATCCCTATAAATAAAGATAGTACACCCGTCTTTCACACATATTAAGTTAGTTGGCAATAAATATTATACCATAGTTTTTATCAATAGTCAATAGAGTTGCTGATATTTACTGCCGTTTTACAAATTTACCCTATAACTAAAAACAACGGTCAAGGATCAAACCCTAACCGTTATTTTTGTGTTGGTATTAAAGCCAAACCGTTACTACAAAGGCATTTTTCAAGTAGTAGGTGTTCACTTTATACCTGTTTGGTGGAGGCGAAGCAGAGGAAAATTCTGTCATGGTCTTGAAGGATGTGAATGATCTGAAACACCTTCCGCCTATGTATGCAGTGGGCGATGATATGCTCACGGGCGTATATCTCATTGGTAAAGCAACACTGCGGTTGATGTACTGTGGTGAAGCAGAGGAGTAATTATAAAAAGTTAAATCAGTTTCTGCATTACGGCAGATCTTGACTGCAGGAATGTTCCTCTACAACTACAATTACGACAACAGCCGTGACAGCGAATTAAACGAGCAGTAGCCCGAAGTCGCTGTTACGGCTGTAGATTTATAGGATGACGAGGAATGCGGCGGAAGAGTAAATACACATGCCTCTACAAGCATGGAATCCTCCTGAAAATCATCAAGATTTTTGCAGTGTTCACAGTATTTCAGCACCGATCTATAACCTGTCTGTCTTTAGCTTCCATAAATGACAACTCCTGTTTTTGCAATCTCATTTTCCACTTCAGAGTTCGGAATAATTTGTGATGTATCAAGCAAATCAACGTCTTTTCCAAGTGCTGTTACGACATCCTCCAGAAGACCAAAAAAAGCCATTCCTTTCAGACCACTGTCAACAAGCAAGTCAATATCGCTCTTATCATGTGCAATTCCTTTTGCGTAAGAACCGAACAGGACTGCCTTGCGAACATTATACTCCTGAAAAATCGGAAATAAAAGTGCCTGAATCTGCTGCGGTGAATAGATCTGATTAGTCATAATAGCACCTCCTATGTGAACGATCTCTATTCTAATTAAAGTATACCATACTTCAACATCAAAGTCAATCAGCCAAGAGTGTTGACAGCATATTTTTCATCTGATTCTCGAAAAAACAGCCAGCAGATTGACATTTTCAGGATGTACAGACCCATGCTAAACAGAAACAATAGAACCCACGTTTTATTATCCAAGCAATTCCTTCGCCCGTTTGTGGATCTGTCCTTCGATAAGCTTCAGACGTTTGCTGTCAAGATTATACCTTGAGTGGCGTTTGAAACGGAAATCAAGCAGTCTGCGAAGTCCATCCCTGTGCCTGCTGTTCAGGACCTTTTGTGCTGTGCCGATGAAGTCATCATACACGCAGGGAACAAGCGTATCGGCATAATGACTGAGAGCCTCATCAGAAACAAGGTCATCTCTGCCTGCGAGATTGAAAAGCGAATTGCCGTGATCAAACAGCGGTGCAGGGGCAGTAATTTTATTGGTACGATTATCAACCATAAAACCGAAGTTACCAAAGTGTCTGTCCACATTGCATATGATTGCATCGAGTACCAGCATATCATCCAGTGCATGGATGAATTCTTCGCCCAGTGATTCATAATATTCCCGAACAGCTTTCATACCGCCTTTGGTGACAAGTCTGCCCACAGGAATAAAGGAATGTTCCTTGCTTGTGAACAGCTCACAGGTGGAACAGAGCTCTCCCTGCCATTTTGAAAGTCCGTAAGGTATCGCATTGATGCCCAGAACCTCGGCAATCTGTGCGGCGTAGAATTCCGAATACGGTTCGTTGCCTGTATTGGATGCACCTGTTGTTCCGCCCTTGTAAAGCCTGATGATGCCGTTTTCTCTGCGCCAGCATTTGGGAAGCATGCCGTTTGTTGTAAACTCAGGGCACGAAGCCAGCGAGGTTCTGACTGAGCTGCCATAACCTGTAAATGCGATCAGTCCAAGAACTCTGCTGAATCTGTTTTCGTACAGGTTATATTCTGCAAAACAGCCCTCAAATCCTTCCTCGACTATCCAGTAGC
>JAFXJT010000060.1 GCA_017532085.1 Oscillospiraceae bacterium
AGCTTCAACTATAGAGTAGCATAATTTCCGTGCTTTGAATAGCTTTTTTAGGCGGATTCTTTATCCGCCTACTTGTCATGCCTGTTTGCGAAAAAACACCACCAAAAACTGTTTTCCCGCCTTTGGTGGTGCTTATTTTTCTTTGTGCCCCTGTTAGCCTCTGTCGTTAACTTAATGACATTGGCCGCAAGGCAGGGATTTGTCAACAATCAGGTTTCGGTTCTAAAGTGGTGCATCACATAGGCACAGTCCATAATCGCAATGACGATGGTCACGATCAATGTTGCAACCGCCGCACCAACGGAGCCAAGCACCGGAATCAGCAGCATATTCAGGCAGATATTCAGCACACCGGAAATGACCGCAAAGATCAGATTGACCTTGACCTTCTTGATGGCCGCAATGGTATTGCCCATCAGGTTGCGCACGCAGTAGAACAGATAATTCACACTGAGAATCTGGAACAAGGGGATAACGTTCATGTACTTCTCACCGTAGATGATCCAGATGATCAGCGGCGCAAACAGTGCAAGGCAGATATACACAAAAATGTTGACCACGGCGTACACCTTTGCCAGCTGCAGGATAAACGCGCGGCCTTCCTTTTTACCTTCAGAGATTGCCGCCACCAGCTTCGGATAGAAGAACACCATTAAGCTGCTCGGGATAAATCCGCAGGCGGAAGGAATGACGGCGGCAACATGATAGTCTGCCAAAACCGCGGGATCGCCTAAAAACAAATCCAGGCAGGTGACATCCATCAGCACCAGAACTGCAGACGCAAAGTTCGTAACAGCGCAGACAACCGCATAGTTATTGATATGTTTCCGGTCTTCTCCCTCAAGGCGCTTTCCCTCAGTCATTATCCTGTTGAAGAAGCGTTCTTTCTGCAGGGCAGCCATACAAATTACCATGGCTACAAAATAGGACAGATATCTGGAATAGATCAGACCCGGCACATCAAAGAACTTCGTGAGAATGATATTGCCCAGCAGCAGGACAACTGTACAGATCGTATTGGCGTTGGAAAACACATGGTTTTTCAGTTTGACCCGTAGTGCCGTCTGCGAGAAAGCGTTCATATAATCAACAAACGGCAGACCGCACATCAGCACCAGAAACAGTGCTGTTTGCGCTTTTCCTGTTTGAAGCTTCCAAAATGCCATCGCCAGCATTGACAGCACCACAAGGAAGTTTGCTGCATGGCCCACAAGTAGTCCATGGCGATAGATCGATGCTTTGCGCTCATCCGTTACCTTTTCACTGCAATACTGCATGATTACATTTGTCATGCCCAATCCTACAAAAATTGCTGGGTAAGAGTAGAGATTGACTGCATTGACGTAATGACCGTATTCCACTTTATCCAGAAAACGGATCACCAGCATAGAGGAGATCAGTCCACCAACCTGTGCAATCACTTTACTGCCGAAAATGTGGAACAGGCCCTCTTTGGCATAATGGCGTACTTTTTCTAATAATTGTTTGATCATTGCCTCACTCTTTTCTCATTCCGATGGCAGATTGCGCAAATATGCAGCAAACCGCACCGCGTTTTCCTTTGCGTTGAATTTTGCTTCCCAATGCTGCCGCACCGCAGCAGCCATCTCCTGCTTTCGTTGCTCAGACAGCTCTGCATAGCGCATGATTGCCTTTGCCACATCCGGGACCTGTACATCATCCGGCAGCATGAAGCCGGTTCTGCCATCAATGATCAAATCAGGGATTCCGCCGATCGGGGTGCCAA
>JAFXJT010000061.1 GCA_017532085.1 Oscillospiraceae bacterium
AATTTCTGAAAGAGGGTACATACTCCATCACCGTTGACAACGCTTCCATCCAAGCTGCGGATTCTCCTCGGCTGTAACGAATTTTTGCTGTATATTGTGTATGGGGATTCGGCAAAGTAAGCCAGCTGCAATCTCTGATCCGGCAACGAGATGCAAACAGATCCTCATGAGCACCAACGGTCACTGCATTGGAAGAAGCATCTTTTTCCAGTACATATACGGGCGTACCACAGGCAAGACCCAAACCTTTTCTTTGTCCGACGGTAAACTGCCACTGCCCTGTATGTGTGCCGAGTTTTTGTCCATCTTTTGCGAGAAATAAGCCTTTCGTGGACACAAAGCCATGTTGATTCCTCAAGTATTCCGCATAATCGCCGCTGGGAATGAAACAGATATCCATGCTGTCATGAGGAATGGAAGGCAAAAGCTGCTGTTCTGCCGCAATTCTGCGAATCACATCTTTTGTCAGATCTCCAAGGGGCAAAACAATCTGTGAAAGCTGTTTTTGCGTGATACGATACAGCATATAGCTTTGATCCTTTTGCGGATCCGTACCGCGCAGCAGGATTCGATTGCCTTGGGCATCCATGGCGATTCTGGCATAATGTCCTGTTGCAATTGCATCACAGCCATGCTCTGCAGCATAGTTCTGCAAAGCAGCAAGCTTTACTTCCCGATTGCAGATCACACAAGGATTGGGTGTTTCTCCGATCTGATACGCATATGCAAATTGAGCCTCAATCCGATTACGGAAAGATTCTCTGCAATCGACAACCGTATGCGGAATCTGCAGCCGATCTGCAGTGGCACGTGCGCCATCGATATCAGGCGGTGCCGCATCCGTCATATGCAATGTGACACCATATACCTGATGTCCTGCTTCTTGCAATAAATAGGCAGCAACAGCAGAGTCCACACCGCCGCTCATACCCAATACAATTTTCAAATCACACACCGCCTTTCTATCAGAATGATGTTTCAAACCGTATTATACCATATTTTTTCCTGTTTGTCATGCGTTTTCCAAAAAAAGCACAGCGCAGACGGTTCCGGATACGAAACATCCACAGAGGAAATCATGATTTTATGAATTGTTTTGCCGTTTCGTACAAATTCGGTGGGGCTGCTTGACATTTTTGCCGGATTATGGTATGCTGTTTGTGATAGAGGGGAGTAGCCGGCAGTGTCAGTTCCTCTGGCTTTGGATTCCGACCCGTCAACCACGGCATTCGCTTATGCAATGCCCGGACGGAATTGAAACGGCAAGACCTTTATCGCATCAGAACCATGGCAAATTCGCTTTTTTCTGTTGCGATAGGGGTCTTTTTTTATGTCCGTGAGACAATTTGATCTGCGGTTATTCTCTCATCAGACAAAATCAGAAAGGAAATTTCAGTATGCACGTTCTTTATGAAAATCTGCTTCTCCTTGACTGGAAGATGGTTGTGATGTGGATCATCGGCGGAGTTCTGATCTATCTTGCCATCAAAAAGGATATGGAGCCTACCCTTTTGCTGCCCATGGGCTTTGGTGCCATTCTTGTGAATTTGCCGATGTCCGGTGCCGCCACACCTGAGGGTCCGCTGACAACCTTATTCAATGCCGGTATTGCCAATGAATTGTTCCCCTTGATTTTGTTCATTGGTATCGGAGCTATGATTGACTTCGGTCCGCTGCTTTCCAATCCCCTGCTGATGCTGTTCGGTGCGGCAGCACAGTTTGGAATCTTTTTTACACTTTGTCTGGCTTCCATGTTCTTTCCCGAAATCAAGGATGCAGCTTCCATTGCGATCATAGGTGCTGCCGATGGACCCACTTCCATTGTCGTAGCCCAAAAACTGCAATCCAATTATGTGGGTGCCATTATGGTTGCGGCGTATTCCTATATGGCATTGGTGCCGATCATTCAGCCTCCTGTGATTCGTGCTCTGACCACCAAAAAAGAGCGCATGATCCGTATGGAATATACCCAAAAGCCGGTAGCAAAATCCACTCGCATTCTGTTCCCCATTCTGATTACCATTATTGCAGGTCTTGTAGCACCAGAGTCGGTTGCGCTGGTAGGATTTCTGATGTTTGGTAATCTGATTCGGGAATGCGGTGTTCTCAACAGTCTTTCCGAGACAGCACAGAAGGTTCTTTCCAATCTTGTTACCATCTTCCTTGGAATCACCATTGCAACGAAAATGCAGGCAGATGCCTTCCTCAAAACAGATACGCTGCTCATTCTCGGTCTGGGATTGTTTGCCTTTATCTTCGATACCGCAGGCGGTGTGGTTTTTGCAAAAATATTGAATCTCTTCTTAAAGAAAAAGATCAATCCTATGATTGGTGCTGCCGGTATTTCTGCCTTCCCCATGTCGGGACGCGTGGTGCATAAAATGGCACTCAAAGAGGATCCGACCAATTTCCTGCTGATGCAGGCAACCGGTGTCAATGTATCCGGTCAGATTGCCTCGGTCATTGCCGGCGGCTTGATCCTCAATTTCTTCCTGTAACGTTATTGCTGCGTATCCATTACTACTGTGAAAGGAGGCATTCTATATGCCGCTTGCCATGTATTTTGAACCCTATCAGTTTATTGAAAATCTCCATTTTATGGGAAAAGGTATGCTGGGTATTTTTATCGTAATCGGTGTGATTACGATGCTGACGCTGCTGCTTGACTTTTTTGGCAGTATGAAACAGAATCGCAGCACCGATCAGGATGAATCGGCATAAGCTCGGAAAGGATGTGCGCTATGTCATCGGAGCATCAATCGGCGTCAACGGGAACGCAAGTGACACCCGCAGTGTTTTCCTCGGCAGAACTGAGTGCTGAGACATCTGTACCGCTGCCGTATCAAGCTGTGAGAAAACGTCGGCTGTTCACAGTTTTCCTTGTGCTGCTGACAATCTTGCTTTTGTTTGGAGCAATTGTGCTGATTTTTCATTTTTGCAATCCCTATCAGCGATATCTCCGCCGCAATCCTTTTGATTATCGTAAGGGAGAAATCAGCTCTGATCCGTTTTCAAACAGCAACAACAGCATTGCACGTGCAATTGCCGAGTCCATTGACGATCAGGCTGTGAGCATATCTGCTGCGAAACTTGAGTATACTCCGGATATGACACTGCTTCCCACCGTTACCTTCTATGACTATCAGCATCTTGGTCAAAACAGCAGAGTCAACATTGAAACCGCCATGGATAACTGGATGTTCACTGCTTCATTGGATGCACTCAGCAAAGGAAACGATTGCTTTGTGCGGGACAATGATCGCTGGATTTCCGATGCTGTCATCCAGATGCCCAACCTTTATCAATATTGCTTTGCGGTAGAATCATCTGAAAACAATACGATATCATACTACAATTCGTTTTCTTCTACTGTGGGAGAAACCCAATATGAATGTGAAATCTGGCTGATGGAAACAAAAAAGAATCAGCATATTGTTTATGATACGCTGTATCGCTATTATCATAATGATACGCTGTGTGCAGTCCGAGTATTGCCTTCGGATACCACCGAAATGCTGATCTATCAGATTGCATCCTATTCCCTTGAGCCTGATTTTTCCGAGGATTGGTTTTCATAACGAAAACTGCTGTGACAATTTCATATCAACAAAAACGGTTATGCTGAGTCCATTCAGCATAACCGTTTATTGTTATTCTATCCGCTGTATCTTTACTGGTACATTTCCAGAATCTTTTCCCAAGAAGGTGTTCCGCCGGTAATGGAAACCGCATAGTATTGCAGAATCATCTGCGCATCCTTTACCAAAAGCTTACCATCTTCATTGATATCGCCGGCCGTAAAGCTCTTGCCGGTCAGTTTGGGTCCTTTGTTCAGAATGGATTCCTCCAGATAATGCATCAAAACCATCGTTGCATCGTTGGCATTGATAACAGCATCGCCGGTGACATCGCCCAGTCGATACGGTACAGCAGAAGATACATATTGCATCAGCAATGCACGATCATCCTCAGGCAGAGTTTTGGCGTCGGAGGCACTGAGTCCATCCAGAACCACCTGAATCTGTTCGGAGGTACCGCCGCGGAATTCCAAGGAATCCATAATCACAGCGGCTATCAGAGCGTGACCGAGAACCGTGGGGTGTACATCCTTTTCACGGATACGGACATAGAGCCAGCCTGTACCCTCATATGCAGCCATCACATCGGCAACTGTTACCGTTTCCAGCTCTGCCATATGACCATTGACACGGCTGAGCATATTCTTAAGATAACGACTCAGCATACCGTATGTCTCAGCGTAATCGACACCATTATATTCTGTGGTGTAGAATTCTGCAGGATTATAGATGGTCTGCATGACCAGCGGTGCATCCGGATTCAATGCCCGGATCTGCGTTTCAATTTCTGAGAGATTCACCTTGGCTGCCTCAATAAAATCGGAAAGATAGCCTGTGAGCTGAGCCATTTGTGCGACAAGCGTACCTTCCGCCTCCAGCCGATAAAACAGATCAATGTAATCCTCACCCTCTTTGAGCTTTGCATCCAAAAATGCACGAAAAGGAGTCAGGAGATCATTGGCACCGATGCTGATGGCAATCAAATCGGCATCCTTGATCGCATCCTGAGTGGCTGATTCATCTATCAATTCCAGTAAATGAGAAGTCTGTGCGCCGCTCACTGCCATATTCGTGACAGTAAGATCCATGCATTCTCCAAGATAATCGTAATATCCGTATTCTCCTTCGGATAAGCCATAGCCTGCGGAAATGCTGTCTCCCAGAATCAGCAGGGAATCCTCAGCAGCATTCACAGAAAACGCTGCTGTACTCATTGCAGATACACTCAATGCTGCGGCGAGACTTGCTGCAAGCAAACGAATGCCTTTGGTTTTTACCATGAATCGATCTTCCTTTCATTTGGTAACGTTATTTTCATGTTTTTTTGTATCGCTGAACATCACAGCTATCCATTATTTTATCAGAACATTTAGAATTTGTCAACGGCATGCCAGCATTTTCCGAAGACGAACTGTATGCTCCGGAAAAATGCCATGAATCATCTCTGCGCTTTTGACAGATTCTGCGCTTTGTCCATGCTATACTGTATCGGGTGATGAACGATGACCGTATATCTGGATGTATTACTGATTTCCAATCTATGGGTAGATTATTGTCTGCTGCAAGCAGTTGCGAAATTTACTCATATCCGATTACAGTCGAGACGCGCATGGATCGCAGCTGCAATCGGTGCCTTCAGTGCCCTTGCGATTTTTCTGCCGCCGATGCCGTGGATTGTATGCTGGAGCATCCGTTTTCTGTTAAGCGGTCTTCTGGTACGGATTGCTTTCGGCCCCATGCACTTTGCAAGACTTTTGCGGCAGACCATCTGGTTTTATGTCACAGGCCTCTTCTTCTGCGGAGTGATCTATACTCTGGGCACACAGATTTCAGCCATCCATATTGTAACAAGCAATAGTGTGCTGTATGCAGATCTTTCTTTGCTGGTGCTGCTGCTTGGTGCAGTGATATCAGTCGGTGCCGTATCACTGACTGCTCGAAAAAAGGATGCACCGGATCTATCGGTATATCGGTTAGAGCTCCAGCTGGATGATCACAGCATTTCCATGCCTGCTATGCCCGACAGCGGCAACCATCTGAAGGATCCGTTCACAGGCAGGGCTGTGATTTTGTGCCCTTTGAGCCGGGTACAGCACTGGATTGCAGCCTATACTACTCCGGAAACGGCGGCTGCTGCTCAAAAAGGATTCCGTATGCTGCCTGTTAAAACCGTAACGGGACAAAAAGTACTTCCTGCATTTTTACCGAAAGAAATCGTTTTGCATCGGGGAACAGAGAGATTCCACCCCGATGCCATGATTGCACTCACTGCCGAAGAGACTCCGGCACTGTTTTCCCCGAATTTATTGCTTTGAACCGAGAAAGGAGAAATCCCCCTATGCGATGGATGGAACACTGTCTGCAAGGCTTGCAGGCAATCCTGTTTGATGTACAGCAGGAACAACAGGTATTTTATATCAACGGCCCCGATACGCTGCCGCCCCCACTGACCCGTGAAGAAGAAGCAGCAGCATTTGAAGCGTTGGCTGTAGGAGATCCCGCTGCGCGAGAAACGCTCATTGTACATAATCTGCGTCTTGTTGTTTATATTGCAAGGAAATTTGAATCAACAGGAGTGCATCTTGAAGATTTGATCTCCATCGGCACCATTGGTTTGATCAAGGCAGTGGAAACGTTTCATCCGGAAAAGAATATTAAGCTTGCAACTTATGCCTCTCGCTGTATTGAAAACGAAATTTTAATGCATCTGCGCAAAACCGCGCAATACCGCAATGAAATTTCCATTGATGAGCCGCTGAATGTGGATTGGGATGGAAACGAGTTGCTGCTTTCAGATCTGCTGGGTACGGATGAAGATGTCGTGAATCGAGGGATTGAAACCGAGGCGGAACGCAATGTGTTGCTGGAGGCTGTACAGCGTCTTGCACCCAGAGAACGCCAAATCATGGAAATGCGCTTCGGATTGCTGAACGGACAGGAAAAAACCCAAAAAGAGGTCGCAGATGCCATCGGCATTTCACAATCCTATATTTCAAGACTGGAAAAGAAAATCATCAAGCGTTTACGCAGACAGTTAGAGGAACTGCTGTTATCATAAATATATTTGACTTTCTGCTTCTGTCATGGTATAATATTCCAGTCTGAAGAAAGGAGCTTTATGATGGAAACACGTCTTGCTATTCTTGCTGTGATCGTAGAAAAACCTGAAGCCACACAGCAGCTCAATCAATTACTGCATCGCTATATGGATGACATCATCGGCCGTATGGGTTTACCCTATCATGAACGGGATATCTGCCTCATCAGCATTGCAATGGATGCTCCCCAAGAGCATATCAGTGCCCTTGCCGGTCAGATTGGCAGAATTGATGGCGTCAGTGTCAAAACGGCATATGCCTCACGTTGATTGCATTTTCACAGAAATTTCTCTTGACATCTTGACGTTTATCCATTATAATGATATTTAGGATGCTTTGTGTTCCTCAATCTCTAAAATACATAGGAGGTCGTACCATGTCCCTGACGAAAAACCCGAATGTCAATAAATGGGTTGACGAAATGATCGCTCTGACCAAACCCGCCAATGTTGTTTGGATCGACGGCTCGAAAGAGCAGCTCGATCAGCTGACTGCTGAAGTTACTGCATTGCCGGATGATTCCCCCGACAAGATGTTCTATCTGAACCAGGAACAACTTCCCGGTTGTCTGTATCATAGAACCCTGCCCAATGACGTAGCACGTGTGGAGGATCGTACCTTCATCTGCTGCCGCAATAAGGAAGATGCAGGTCCCACCAATAACTGGTGTGATCCGCAGGAAATGTATGCCAAGCTGACACCTCTGTATGACGGCGTAATGCAGGGCAGAACTATGTATGTCATCCCCTATTCCATGGGTCCGATCGGTTCTCCTCTGGCAAAGGTTGGTGTTGAGATTACCGACTCCATTTATGTTGTTCTGAACATGAATATCATGACCAGAATGGGTAAGGCTGCTTTTGAGAACCTGGGTGAGACTTCCAATGACTTTGTTCGCGGTCTGCACTCCAAGGCAAATGTAGATCCCGAAAACCGCTATATCGTTCACTTCCCTGAGGATAATACCATTTGGTCCATCAACTCCGCATACGGCGGCAACGTATTGCTGGGCAAAAAGTGCTTTGCTCTTCGTATTGCTTCCTATCAGGGTACGATGGAAGGCTGGATGGCTGAGCATATGCTCATCCTCGGCGTAAAGAAGCCCAATGGCGAAGTAAAGTATATCACTGCTGCATTCCCCTCTGCTTGCGGCAAGACCAATCTGGCTATGCTCATTCCGCCGGAAGGCTACAAGGCAAAGGGCTATGAAGTATTCACTGTTGGTGATGACATCGCATGGATGAAGCCGGGCGCTGATGGCAGACTGTATGCCATTAACCCCGAAAATGGTTTCTTCGGCGTTGCTCCCGGCACCAATGCAAAGTCCAACTACAACGCTCTGGCATCTACTAAGAAAAACACGATCTTTACCAATGTTGCCATCAACAATGCGGATAACACGGTTTGGTGGGAAGGCCTCGATAAGAATCCTCCTGTGGATGCTACCGAGTGGAAGGGTGCAAAGGTCAATGGTGTTGAGTTTACTGCTGTAGTAGGCGCTGATGGAAAGAATCAGAAGCTGGCTCATCCCAACAGCCGCTTTACTGCTCCGGCAGAAAACTGTCCTTGCATCTCTCCTGAGTTCAACAATCCCAATGGTGTGCCGATCTCCGCTATTATCTTTGGCGGCAGACGTGCAAAGACCACTCCGCTGGTTTATCAATCCTTTGATTGGGAGCATGGTACCTTCCTTGGTTCCGCAGTTTCTTCCGAGACAACTGCTGCTGCTACCGGTGCTGTTGGTGTGCTCCGTCACGATCCGATGGCTATGAAGCCTTTCTGCGGCTATCATATGGCTGATTACTGGGCACATTGGTTAGAGATGGGTAAAAAGCTCGGTGATAAAGCGCCGAAGATTTTCAATGTTAACTGGTTCAAGCAGGATGATGAAGGCAACTTCATCTGGCCCGGCTTTGGCGATAATATGCGTGTGCTCGACTGGATCATCTCTCGTTGTGAGGACGCTGTGGATGCTGAGGAGACTGCTATCGGTTATCTGCCTAAGAAGGAAGATCTGAACCTTGTTGGTATTGAGGACGAAGTAACGCCTGCAATCCTTGATAAGCTGCTGGCTGTTGATACCGACCTCTGGAAGGATGAGGTTGCTGATCTGCGTGAGTTCTATAAGCAATTCGGCGACAGACTCCCTGCTGAGATCACTGCACAGCTGGATGCACTGGAGAAACGCTTGGGCTGATCTTTCAGGCTCTGTAATATCTGATATTTATGTTGAAAACCTCCCTGTGGTGCTGTTTCGGCAGTACCATAAGGGAGGTTTTTTGATTGCTGTCATCAACGCTCAGCCCTTGATTCCCCCGGTGGCAATGGGAGAATCCGTTGTGCGCTGTGCGATAAAATATACGAGAATCTGCGGCAGCATCGCAATACAGCAGACGGCCAACACTCGATTCCATTGAAATCCGCTGTCAGCATCCATGGAAAGCTTCACAAAAATAGAAAGCGGATAACGTGACGGCGTTTTGATATAAAGCAGTGGCCCCATATAATCATTGACCGACCATAAAAGCTGCAATACGCCGCAAGATATCAAGGCAGGACGCAGCATTGGCACCAGAATATGCCACAGAATTTGTAATGAATTGCAGCCATCCAATCTTGCTGCCTCATCAAATTGCTTTGGAATACTGCGGAAAAACTGCATCAATGTGATAATAAACACAGTCTCACCTGCCAGAGCTGCCGGCACAATCAATGGCAGATACAATGGAGAATCCAGCCAGCCCAGCCGTTCAAACAATACATATTGCGGTACATAAAGCACTGTTTGCGGTAAAAACAGTGTGGAAAATAGCAGCAGCATCCAGATGCGTTTTCCCTTAAACTGAAATCTTGAAAAGCCATAGGCAGTCAAGGTTACCGAAATCAAGGTCAAAACTACCTTCGGCAATACATAAGCATAGGTATTTGCCATTGCAGAAAGCAGATTGATCTGTCCGCCATAATCGGAAAAAGCCGCTTTCCAACCGGAAAGCGTCGGTGATGAGGGAAGCAGTCCGGTTTCAGTGAAAATCGCTTGATTTTCCCGAAATGTACTGCTGAAAAGCCATAACAGCGGATAGAGCAGAATCACAGCGCCAATCAACAGAATGATGCCATAAATCACATGATAACGCCGACGTTTCATATACCGCCACCTTCCTCTTGATAAAAGACAAGACGGTTTCTGGTCAGAAGGAACACACCTACCAATACGGTAGTCAGTAAAAACAGCACCCAAGCCATTGCACTGGCATAGCCCATTTGATATTCGGTAAAAGCACTGCGATAAAGCAGCAGAGAAATCAATGTGGTGCTGCCTCTGGGTCCGCCATCGGTAATGACAAATGGAGCATTAAACTCCTGCAATGCCGCACAAAGCTGAATCATTGTGGTATAAAACAAGACCGGCGATATCATGGGAAGACGAATTCGGAAGAAAATGGAAATCGCACCTGCCCCATCCAGACGTGCCGCCTCAATCAAGGATGTGGGAATCTGTTCCAGTGCTGCAAGCAGCAATACCATTGGCGAGCCGAATTCCCAGACTCTGAGCAGAATAATCACCCACAATGCAGCATTTGGTTCGGCAAGCCATGCGATCTCCGGCAGATGTAGCAGAGACAAAATCTGATTGATGAATCCATGATCCCGAAACAATGCCTTCCATAATATGGAAGCAGCAATCGATCCTCCGAGTATCGAGGGCAGATAATATAAAGTGCGAAAGACTCGTATTCCTTTCATGGAGCGGTTCAAAAGACAGGCAATGAATAATGCTGTTAAGATTTTCAGCGGAACAACCAATCCTGTATACAGCAATGTGATGCCGATGGCACGCAATACTTCGGCATCGGTCAGAATGCGTTGGTACTGCATCAAACCGATCTTTGTTATACCGCGGAACAGATGAAAATCCGTGAAGCCGCAAAGCAATGAATACAGCATCGGTAAGGCTTGAAAGCACAAAAATCCGATGATCCACGGAACAATATAAAGAATATGCCGGTTTCGTTTGCAGAAACCGGCAAAGCGTTTGTGTTGTTTCATATCTATCTCCGTATCGCTCAACCCATATTGCTTGCAGGACAACCGGAGGCAATTGGATTTGCCTGCAACAAAGCCGCATAACTCATGATCAATGCAGCAATTCCTTTCGGATCGTTTTGTACACGAGGCTCAGAAAGATAATAGGCACAGCTGCCATCACGATTTGCAGCACCGCCAAGTCCTGCGCAGGCACAAATATCGGTAAGCACCAGCCGCTCTCCCTGCCGCATCAGCTTCTGACTGCAAAGTGAGTCCAATATTTGTTTGCCAAGCAGCATTGTTGACTGCGGCAATATGCCAAGAACACCGCCTTTCAGCATAGCATAGGCAATCATGGCATTGCCGGAGGTTTCGGTATAGTTTCCTTCTACGCCGTCTTGATCAATCACCTGATAAAAGAGTCCATTTTTTGTACGATATTGCAGCAAGGCGTTAACAGCCTCCTGCAGCATAGAAGAAAGCGTTTCCAATAAAGAGTGCTCAGATGGCGGAAGTAAAGCCACAGTATCGGTCAGAGCCATCAACAACCAGCCTTCTCCGCGAAGCCAATGCGATGCAGAAAGTCCGCTTTGAGGTTCAGCCCAATGCTGTGTCCGTGTGGCGTCCCACCCATGACGATAAAGTCCTGTGTGTGGAATCCGAAGATGCTGATGCACAAAAGCAAAGCTCTCTGAAATCTCTGCATATAAATCCGGCAGTGGTTTCCATGCTGCATATTCCGCCAGAAACGGCAGCAGCATATACAGCCCATCCAGCCAGATTTGATGAGGATACATTCCTTTATGCCAACAGAATCCATTTTCGGTTCTGGGATGCAGTCGATACTGTTCCATCTGCCAATCCAAAGCGCGGGCATAGCGTGGATCCTGCGTTAGCCGCAGCGCAAAAAACAACGCTTTGGAACAATTATAGCTATCCAGACAGAATTGTTCTGTAAGATACGAAGGAATGCTGCCATCTTCCTTGACACGCTGCGAAAGATATTGCAGCACAAAATCAGCATAATATGCCTCACCGCTTGCCTCATAAAGCCGTTGACAAGCAGTCAGCACACAGCCGTCCTCATAGTTCCAATAGCTCTTATATGGCTGATATTGCTCCAGATAAGAGCGAAAAAGCATATCAAGCATGAATCATTCTCCCCGAAGGGCAGCGTGAATTCCGGCATAAAGCCGTTCTGCCGCTTGGGAAACCGTATATTCACCATAACTGAGACCTGTGAATACATCCTCGTACACCAATCGAAGTGTGCTTTGCTCAAATTGCGGATCCACAGAGAATTGCACCCAATTCTCCATCCGCTGATTGGCTTCTGCCGTAATGTCCCCCAACAAACCGGCAGATTCACAGATTGCATACGCATTTTGATGCAGCGGAACACCTCGCTCAGTACCAAGTGTTCTGATCGCTGTTTCATCACCGAGCAGATATTGGATCAATCGCATACAGGCATCCGGCGATTTGGTATTGCCGGAGATGGCAAAGCCCAGTGCAATCTTGGAAAAGCCGCCTTGATATGCACCAAGATCCTGAAAATAATCGCCCACAATCAATTCCTGCTGCTCTGACAGAGAATCTTTGAATTTTCCGGCAGAAGAATCCCATTCATAAATACCGCCATATCTGCCTTCAATCCAATTCTCATCCTTATCGAAACTGTCGGCACCGCCGCCGGCAATGGTGCGTAAGGAAGGAATTACATGCTGCTGTTCCATTTGATGGATCATCCCGAGGCCTTCTTCAAACTGAGATTGTGTATACTGAAACGAGCCGTCTACTGTCCAATCAAGGCCATATTTCGATTCAAGCAGATAGACCAGAAACAGCATTCTGTCATACCAGCCAAGAGCCAAAGGATAATAATCTTCTCCAAGGGTAGTCCGAAACGCCTCCCCTGCCTCACAAAGTGACGCAAAGGAATTCGGTACCGGAATTCCGGCTCTTTCATAGACAGCAGCATTCCAGAACAGAACACGTCCTGTTAAGCTGACCGGGATACAACGCAATTCATCCTCTACAGTACACAGCGAAAGCACCGCCGGATCATATTGTGACAGATCCAACTGCGCAGTCATGCCGCTGAGATTCATAAATTGTGTAGTGTCATCATCAAAGCTTGTCAGCCAATTCCAGTTGACCTGCATCACATCGGCTTCTGTTCCTGCATATAAGGCGGTAGCGGTTGCATCTTCCCAGCCAGCCCATGCTCCGTATTCGCATTCAACACGGATATCGGGATGCTCTGCCATAAACTGTTCCACGGCTTGCAATGTGACACGATGTCTTGAATCACCGCCCCACCAGGAAAAGCGTATCACAGTCTGTTGTGCATTTGACGGACGCTCACAGGCAGTACAGCAAAAGGAAAATACCGCAGCAACGCCAATCGCCCCCAAACGTATCCGCATAGCATCACCGCATTTCATAAAACTGACTTCATTATACAAGAATTCCCACTGTTTGTCAATAGGATTCCCGCCATCTACCCCCTATATTTCGACAATTTCGACAGGACTCGACAGTTCTCGCAAAAGAATCTTTTTAACCTACTTTACAAAACACATTTCATGCATTACAATGAGAATAAGGGATTTTCGTTTGAAATACAGAAAGGAGTTTTATACTTCCCATGCGCATCAACAACGGGATTGAATACAAGTTTGCTATTTGTGATGACGATCCGATTCTCTGTGAGGATCTGCGTCGTCAGATTACAAAATATTCTATCCAGAAGAATCTGGATATTACCATCGACTGTTTTCCGGATGGGGAAGCACTTTGTCATCGTATGCTGGATGAACCTTGCTATGATCTGATTTTTCTGGATATCGAGTTGGGTACAAGCAATGGTATTGAAATCGGAAAAATGCTTCGAAGCGATCTCTGGCAGAGTCAGACGGATCTTGTTTATATTTCCGGCAAGGATAATTATGCAATGCAGCTTTTTGAGAATCAGCCTTTCGATTTTCTCATAAAGCCCTTGTATTATAACAATGTGCATAACTGTCTGAGTCGTTATTTTCTCTATCGCAACAGAGAAAAACGCTTTTTTCAATATACCAGTGAGCGATTGAAAAAAATTGTCAGATTACAAGATGTACTGTATTTTGAATGCAAACGCAACAAAATTCTGATACAGACGACTTCCGGTGCGACACTCTTCCACGATAAATTCGAAACACTTTCGAAAGAGTTTTCTTCCACAGAGTTTCTTCGGATTCATAAATCGTATCTGGTCAATACCAGATACATCAAATCCATCCACCACGATATGGTGGAGCTAACCGATGGCAAGCAGCTTTCGATCAGTCGGAGCTATCGCAATACGGTGCAGGATCAATTAATGGAGCTTTCCTTCTTCGAACCGAAATTCGACAAATCTCATCGGGAATTGACCAAAACTACCAAATAGATGACCGTTTGTCACTGTTCAGCCCATTCTCTTACCGAAATATGATATACTGATTTTGGCAAAGTGAGATATTGCTACCAACGTAGACAGACAACAAAAGGAGGATTATAGAGAAAAATCAAGTGGTAC
>JAFXJT010000062.1 GCA_017532085.1 Oscillospiraceae bacterium
CACTCATGCTGCCAACACAACCTGCCATGGTAGCCGCAGCAATCGTACTTGCCAAAACCTTCTTAAATTTACGCATAATGAAACCTCCATATAGTTTTTTGTCAGATATTCATACAGTGATTCCACACCGGTGGAACATCAGATCAAACCATCGGACTCACCTCATTTCAGTTCTGAAACTTTGAAACACTATATTGATTTTCAACACAATCTTCAAAGTGATTGTGTTAGGTGATGTCTATATTATAATCCTCGAAATAAGATCTGTCAATACATATGAAAGAATCAATTGAATTTTGTAATTTACTACAAATTATTGATGCTGTTATTAGTAAACATTTACAATATCAAGAAAACCGCATATCTTTTATAGAACCATCATATGGAGCAAAAAAAGCGTCTGCCCCAATCGCAGGACAGACGCTTTGACAGATATCTCTCAACTGAGCTAACCTATATTAACGCTCCGATTTTCGCTTATTTCAGCTTCAAACCGTCACTGAACGCTTTACCAACCTTTTCTCCCAGTGCGAGGTAGTCATGATTCACCGGATCATAGGTAATCGGTCGAAACTTCGACAGATCCACCTTGCCATCCGTCAGAATACGCTCATCAGCACAGACATTTACAATCTCACCCACCAAACGGCAAGTCGCCTCATCATAGCAGATCAATTTGCATTCCAGCGCAAGAGGCAGTTCCTCAAACAGCGGTGCATCTACGTTATCGCTCTTGACAGTTGTCCAACCGGTCTTTGCAATTTTATCGGGTTCTTTGTTGCCGGACACAACACCTACATAATCGGCAGCCACCACATTTTCTGCATTGGCTATGCTCACGGTGAAGGCTTTTCTTGCAAGAATATTCGACATCGTCTTATGATCCTCGCTGACACAGATGGAAATCTGTGTTTTTTCACTGATCCCTCCCCATGCGGCGTTCATGGCATTGGGGATTCCGTTTTCATCATATGAACCGATGATCAACACCGGCATGGGGTATAGAATTGCCTTAGCTCCCATGTTCTTTCTCCTCATTGTTCCTCCTCTGTAAATTGCTTTTCTGTGTTCGATTTCAAACAGCAAATTGTAAACGCCATCCTGCGATAATACACCGCGTTTCAGTTCAGAAGGCAATTCCCCTTGCTCGTCCGCTTCGTAATCCGCCTGCCATTGACCGTTTTCGTAATATGCGGTCAATGCATCCAGCATTGCTTGCAAGAGAGGGTCACTGAGCAGCAAACCCATCCCGCTTTGTACCGCCCGACTGATCGTATCAAAATACAATTCCATGCGGATGACTCTATCGATGCGTGTTTCGTTTGGCTGCATCACCTTCACTCCTTTGCTGCGATGTATCGTCATATCCTTATTCAGCGATCGCCTGTATTAAACTGACAAGGCCCTTCTCCAGCTTTTCAGAACCATTTTTGTATCCATAGATATCCAATGCCACACGACGCACCTCCGCCGGCACTTCAACTGTTACCGCTGTTTCGCCCTGTTCATCCAGCGTATAATCTCCTATGCTATTCTGAATCCATTTTCCCAAACTGCCGTCATCGTTGACGAAATTCGGATCATAATATCCCCATCCGAGATTGAGCGTATGTCCTGCTCCGGCTTTCAGATAAAATGTTACTGTTTTGCCGCCAAGACCATCTGTCATACGCCAAAAGCCATCTTTCTCTTTCTGAAAAGCAACCGAGATTTTAGGCTTATGGATATCTCCGGTCAGCAGCATTCGATTCACAAGGGTAAGATCGACACCATCCAATTGCTGATTGCCGTCACAATCGGCATTGACTGCAGAAAGATACCGTGTCTCTTCGCCTACGAGATAATCCTGAAGCCGCAGTATATCCTCAAAATTGACTATGCCGTCTTCTGTAACATCGCCTTGCAGTTCATATCCCAGCACCTGCAAAATACGATTGCCGTCATATTGCAGACCGGCAGGCTCGGTTTCATTGCGAAATACCTGTGCACTGCAATTCCAACCCTTGACAATATAACAATCGGCAGTATCCAGATACAGCATATTATCATAAATGAGATTATCCTGTCCCCAGCCTTCCACCTGAACGCTCATATCAAAGCCATACAACACCTTGTCACAGCCATTGCGATAGCCGACATTATTCCTGACAATCGTTTGATTGCCCTTGATTTCAACAAAACTGTTCCCACCATTCATTCCCTGCATTCCTGTGCCATCAAATGTGCAGTATTCCACAAGATTGCCAATGGTATATTCCTTGATATCCACATGATCCGCTGCAATATTCGGACCGAAATGACAGCCTCGCACCGTATTATAATGGCAATCAAAGCCATATCCCTCAGTCTGATACGCACTGCCGATATAGACACCTTCTCCATACTGCGGTTTGACCGTACCGGCATCATGAACATGGCAGTTTTCTACCAGGCAATAAGAACTGTTATCCCGGATATGGATCGCTTCTGTACCAATATCAAACACTTCACAGCCTGTAATCACGGTGTAATTCGAATTGTCAAGCATAATGCCCTTGGCTGCATTCGAGATACGCAGATCCTTGATGATCCAGTAATCTCCGAAAATATAAAGGGCATTTTTGCTTTCCTGTGTCGCAGCGCTGATGGTAGCGGGATGCTCGGGATCTTCACTTCGCAGGATAATCGGCTGCTCTGCAGTACCTTCCCCTTTCGAGAAAAAAGCAGCCCATTCCCCAAGCCATTCATCATTGACATAGGTACCCTCTCGCAAAACGATTTCGTCGCCTGCCTTGGCACGATCCAGTGCAGTAATCAGCTCAGCCGCATCAGTGACCAGTACCATATTGGACTCGGCCTGCGCAAAATCCATCTGCCATGCAGGCAGCAAAGCAGATAGGATTACCGCTGCTGTCAGCATACTTGCAGCTCTTTGTTTCATACATTACACCTCCAAATCAAATGGAATCAACCACATTTTTACTATCTCTATTATACCGCATAACCTGCGATACGTCAATGTGTTTTCCACTTTGGCATACATAATTTTTGTGATCTGCAAAAGCAAAAAAGCCTTGGACTTCGTTTGAAATCCAAGGCTTTTTCAGATGTGTTAATTAACGCAAACCAATGAGAAATCAGAGATATAATAGGTTCCTACACCATCCAGTCCGATTAAGAATTTGACATCCGGATCAGAACTATGCATGGTTACCGTTTCGGTATATTGGGTAGTATTGGGTGTAAAGGTTCTGGATTCCCAATAATAACTGGTATAATCGTTTCCGCCCTCTTGGAACATCACATAAGTATTGACATTCTGCGTAGTACGGATCGTAAAGGTCATCCGATAGGTTTTTCCTGCCTGCATCGCCACAGAACCACAGCTGACCTGCGCATATTGTCCGACTTTCGAAACATTCACGACAATACTGCCGTCATCTGCATAGTCGATACTGCCCAATCCATCATTCATCCAGATGCTCCAGCTGAACTGGTCGATCAGATTAGGATCATCTACCCAGCCATCGGAGATCCCATAAAATTGATTCAAATGATGCATCGCATAATCATGTCTTCTGTTAAAGAAATTCTTTACCACTTTGACATGCGTTGCAAACTTGGTATCTACGCCAAATCGACGATAAGTATCTGTTACTGCAGCAGACAGCGCTGTGGAGTATGCGTCGATTTTACTGAGTACACGATTGGTATCAAAATGCTCTTTCACAACCTTCTGGTAATGATCATAGAATGCGGATTTGAACTGTGCATTGTTCATCAGCGCAAGGAACAGCGACGAAATGCTCTTGAGCTGCTTGGAACGATCCATATGCTCAAAATAATTGTAGGATGCACTGCATTTGCCGTCATAGCCCGATGAATATTCCGTATCATAAAGCATGAACCGCCATTTGCCATCTGCATATGGATTGCTCGGATCCACTTCATCAGAACGCCAGATCATCCAGTTGTTGCAGTTGATCATGCAATCCCAGTTTGCAATATAGCTCTCAACAACAACCAGATCCATAAGTCCTTGAATATCAATGGTGTCGCAGACTCTCTGATAATTGGCATTGTCAGAAAGATTTGCCTGCATTGCCCAGTTCCAGAAGCTGACAAAATCCTGATAGGTCGATTGCAGACCATCATAATCCACGCCATATTTGATCGTGGTTACCTGATCCGCATCGATATGATAATGAGATTCCACATAATTATCTTCCAGTCGCTCCTGCATGGAATAATATCCCCAGAATTCGCCGTCAATGAACACGATATAGTCATATTTTGCCTGTGTATCCAACTGCAGGCCTTCGGCACACCACTGGTTCAGATCATCACGGAAACGAAGATTATCATATCCATTGCCGCCATTACGCAATGTGACTTTTTTGTATTCGTCAATCTTATTGCCATCGACATCCACTGCCAATCCCTCAAAGAAGTCATATTGCATTTTGTTGCTGCCATATTCACTTCTGGCATACAACGTCATGCTTTTTTGAGCAAATGCAGTCGACCAGTTTCCGGAAATGCGTACACCGACATTCTCGGTATACTTCAGCTCGCCCTGTTCAAAAACCTGAATATTACAGGGACGTTCCCATTCTTTGCCTTCGCTGTTGTAATTGGTGGGATTCTCACTGCTGCCGGGATCCAGATTCGGATCAAAGGAGCCGCTGTTTTTCCATTGATAATACTGATTTCCTACCATATAGATTCCGGTCTGATTATCAAAGAAATTCGAGCTGTCCGTAGAAATGGCAAGCACTTTCATGTCATTATAATATGCAGCCTTCTTGCCAATAAAATAATTATTGGTAGCAACTTCACTGTAGTTCCCGTTTGCATCCTGACAAACCGCACGTACCACCATTCCCTTATCTACTTGATAATTCGGAGCACGATATCCTCGCAGAGAAATATCGGTAATGGCTGCAAGCACATTAGCATTGTTCGTATTATCGTAAATATTGATCTCACCGTTATAAGTCTTGGCAGTATGAGAAGTACGAGGATCAGAGCCATCCAGCGTATAAAGAATCCGATTGCCGTTGGCATCCGTCAGATTCAGACCAAATGCTGCATCATAGAATCCACCCTCTACGGAAAAGAGCGGCTTCTCAACACGATATTGTACCGAAGCACTGTCGTTGGAACTGCCCGGTGACGGCAGAAGCAAAGCAAAATCCGAAGATCCGTTTTGATATCTGCCATATGTAATATCCGTTTCCAGCTCCGGCACGGTCACCACATCAATATCAGAACCGTCAGCACCGGTCAGATAAATGGTCTCACCGGCAGCACTGATTTTGAATGCTGCATGATATTCCGAATTCACTGCATCCGTATCATCGCAGCAGATGATCACATAACCATCTGCAGGAATGACAGCATCAGCAGGAAACGTAAACTTATAACGATTGTTTTGGCCATCGGAAACACCAACGCCGCCAAGCTCCAATGCAGTATCACCTGCATTATAAAGCTCAATCCAGTCAGGACTTGCATCGCTGCTGTCACGATAAGAGGTCTTGTTCGTGGAGCATACCTCATTGATCTTTAATGCAGTCCAGTCCGGGCCTGAAGGTATGCTTGCAGGATAAAGAATCCGTCGCTTTAAAAGAGTCAGATCCACTGCATCAATTTGGTTATCCTGATTGAGATCGGCATTGGCAGCCGTCTTTTTCTGCGCAATCAGATACTCCTGAAGCAGCCGCACATCCGATAGATCCAATGTGCCGTCTTCATTGATATCGCCCAGTTCATTGGCGGTTGTTTGCAGTGATATGGTTTGAGATAGCTGTGGCAGAACTCCGTTTGCTGTCATCGCAGCAATCAGAAACATGGAAAGAGCCGCAGCCTGCATTCGCATCCGCATCTGATTCACCATTCCTTTCTTTCTCGTTGAAACACGATTTGCATCGTATGATGATTCGGCTTACATAAAAACCCCATTATAATTATAAAGGAACAGTCATCAAAACTCAATGCAATATGCGCCGAATCAGATGATATTTTGTGCAAGATTGTCAACAAAATGTAATATGCATTCAGTGCATTACAGAACAGTGTCTTTTATCTCCTGCTTTGTCTTCCAGGATCTTTTACTGTCAAGCACAGTTTGGGTCTTTCTCCTATGGATATGGAAACCGTACCGCTTTCGCTCTTGTGTCAAATTTTGACTTTTAGTATACAAATTGCATTTCTTTACAGCTAGCCCCTTGACAGATGCACGTGAATTTTGTACAATAAATCTTAACAGCATTGTGATTTTTGTGTATTCTGTGATGCCGGATAGCATCTCAGTTACTCCGGATCCCTCCTCACGGAAATGACACTGCAATGCTGCTCATCACAAACATATATAGCATAAGAAAGAAGGGTTCCTTTTTGTTGAAACGAAATTGCACAAAAAAACTCATCTGTCTTGCTGTTTCCGCAGGCTTTATCTGGCAGCTCAGTCTGAATCCGCTGCCCTCGCTGCAGAAACAGACAGCTCTTGCCGTAACGGATTATACCAATGCTGTGGTTGCCAATCAGGGCAGCAGCGATCAGATGGCGATTATCCGCGGTGAACAGGCAGAGGTCGTTTACGACAGTACATGCAAATCCAATGTTCTGGATCTGAGCGGCGGCTCCTTTGGTGCAGGTTGGCTTCAGCTGCCCTCTGTTTTCCAAAATGGCTGCCAAAATGGATTCACATTCTCTATGCGTTATCAACTGGATGCACAAGCAGAAGGGTATACACGTCTCTTCCAATTCTCTACCGTTCCCTTCGGTACCGGAGCTGCTCCCGGCTATTCCGCTCCCGATATTTCTGTGGATCTGAACGACAAAACTTCTCTTCGTGCCAGTGTATTCGCCGGTTCTGCATATACCACCGCTGATGATGACCGTCATCGCGCTCTTTATACTCTGGATACCAAACCCGATACCGCTTGGCATCAATTGACTGTCGTCTATCAGCCCGATGGTGCAGCGTATTATCTGGATGGCTCCTTATTGACAATCAACGATGGAGATACGCTTACGGATACCATGCAAAGTCTGTTTGCAGATCAGGTGCTCCCCTATTATCTCTATGGCAGCATCGGACATTCGGTTTATTCCGATCATGACCTGAATGCCAAAATTGATGATGTAGCTTTTTATGATTATGCTCTGACCGCAGAACAAGCCAAATCGCTTCCGGCTGATGCCGCCTATTTGTATACATTCGAAACAGATACCGTTTCCGATGGAGCTTCGGTCGGCGCATCGCAGACTGCTGTCACCGCAGATGGTGCCAACGTAACCAGTATTCCTTCGCTGCAATCGGCATCACCCGATGGTACGCTGATTTCAAAAATCTGGAAGGATAACTCCGGAAAATATTACTATTCCGTACATAAACGCAACGGCGGCAGCGAGGATACGATTGTAGAGCCCTCCCGTCTGGGCTTTGTCACCACCACCGAGGATCTTTCCACCGGTTTTTCGCAAAACACGCCCGCTTTCTCCTATGTGACACAGGATGAACAGTATTCGATGCCTTTCGGTAAGCATCTGGATATCCGCAATCACTATAACGAGATCGCATTTCCTCTTGTCAAAGGCGAAAGCATCCTGACGGTTATCATCAGAGTCTATGATGATGGCTTCGGTGTGCGCTATGCACTCAATCACGGTGCAACCATCAAGGAAGAATCCACTCAGGTTGTGTTCCCGCAGAAGAGTACCTTCTGGGGCAACTGGCCCAATGCAACCTATGAATGGGATATGGTCGAGCTGCCCATGGATAAGATTATCGGCGCTTGGGCTGATTACTCTTGTCCTTTCACCGGTTTCGTGGATAACCGTTACTGGGTCTTGCTCTCAGAAGCCAATGTGTTCAATGAAGACAATCCCTATTGTGCCGGCTGTGTGAAAACTGCGGGCGGCAGCCGGATTTTAACATGGAAATTCGGTGTGAAAACGGAAACTGTCAATATGTCCGGTGCATTCCATACGCCGTGGCGTGCGCTGATCGTGGGCGATACCTTAGATGAAATGGCTTCCAGTGAGCTGATTCTCAATCTGAATCCACCTTCCGTTCTGGAGGATATCAGTTGGGTCAAGCCCGGTAAAGTCGCTTGGTCATGGTGGAGCAGCGGCGGCGATTCCCCCATCGAATACCATACCCAGAAGGACTACATTGATTTCGCAGCCGCAAACGGATGGGACTATGTTTGCCTTGACTTCGGTTGGGCTTTATGGGACGATAGTGCTGCCAAGGTCAAAGAACTATGCGATTATGGTGCAGAACGCGGCATTGGCATTTATCTTTGGTATGGCGTAAACAATAAGGGTCACTCCGGTTATAAGGACAGCGCAGGCAATCCGGCTTATCCATACTATTCTTTGCTGGATGAGGCAACCATTGTCCGTGAATTCGAGCGTATCCATTCCTTGGGCGTACAGGGCGTGAAGGTAGACTACTACGAGAGTGATACCCAAGAAACCATGAAGCAGATGAACCTTTGCATGAAGATTGCTGCCGATAATCAACTGATGGTACTGTTCCATGGCTGTACAGTCCCCAGAGGTGAAAGCAGAACGTATCCCAATGTAGTCTCCTATGAGGCAATCAACGGTTCCGAATACTACAAGTGGTTTGAAAGCCCTTCCCTTGCTAACCGTGTCTCCTATCCCTTTACCCGTAATGTCATCGGTTCTGCCGATTTTACACCCACCGGCGTTCCGATTTATGGCATCAAAGCAACTGCCGGATTCGCTCTGGCCGATGTGGTTACCATCGAATCCGGTGTACAGCACTTTGCTCACTCGGTTTATACGTATGAAGGCTCCTCGGCGCTGCCGCTGCTGAACGATGTGCCTGTTGTCTGGGATGAACTGAAGATCCTGGACGGCTATCCTATGCAGTTTAATGTGACAGCACGCCGCAGCAGCAATGACTGGTACATCGGTGCCGCTACCATTGCCGCACGCAGCATCAGCATTGAGCTTTCCGATCTCATTACCGATGATGCAACCTACAATGCCTATTTATTCTGTGACAATGCCGATGGCAGCGATCTGGAAGTAACCGTACTCTCCGGACTCACCAAAGACAGTGTCATTGAGCGTAATTTGCTCGCCAATGGCGGATGCGTAATCAAGCTCACAAAAGGTACTATGAAACTGGATACTCCTTATACCAATTATCTGAGCTATGAGGCAGAGCATGCTGTATTGTCCGGTCAAGCCGCAGTCAGCTCCGGCAAGGATGGCAAATACAGCTCCAACAATGCCTATGTAGGCTATGTTGGCGGAAATGGCAACAATCATGTTACCTTTACCAATGTGACTGCTCCTGCAGATGGAGAGTACACTTTGCGTATCTATTATGTCTCCGGTGAACCGAGAAGTCTCAAGGTAGATGTCAATGGTGCGTTTGTAAAGAAGCTCGATAATCTGTATGCAAACCGCAATGACTGGACCGGTATCCGTGCCGTGAATCTGACGGTAACACTCAAGGCCGGTCAAAATACGATCAAGCTTTATAATGATACCGCCTATGGACCTTCCATTGACCGTATCGCACTGGCGATCCCTGCCGACACCAACTGCCTCGGCGATATGAACGGGGATCAACAAATTGATGGCCGCGATCTTTCTATGCTTAAGATCGGTATCATGAACGGTTTTACCAATGCTCAGGCAAAGCGTTCGGCTGATTTTAACCAAGATGGAACCATCGATGTTAAGGATGCTGTCAGCATGGCACACTTCCTTACTGCCAATACGTAATCTCAAGTTTCTAAGAGAGGCTCTCATTTTGAGAGCCTCTTCTTATTGATATTCCAAAATAACCATGCAAAAACCGCTCAGATCTGTATTTTACAGATCTGAGCGGTTTTTCTGTTTCAAAAATTCGAGCCGTTCCAGCCCCAATGATCGGTACTCATATAACTGACATAAATCCTGTCAGTGGCAATCCCCAGAACATCCAGCAGAATGCCGGTGATATGACTGGTTAGCGTGGACAACGCATTGGATGATGCCGATCCGTAAAGGCTCACTTCTACCATGGCGGCAGGTGCATCGCTGCCCTTAAAATACAACTGTCTGTCGCCTTCAATCTCAACCATTAGCCAGCCCTCTGACTTTCCCGGAATGGCCGTGATCGCTGCTCCCAGCTTGGTTTTGATGCTTTCTGCAGCTGCATCGGAAACCGATGCGTTTGTTTTTACATGAATAAAAGGCATAATCAATCGCCCTCCTTTGTAATCATCATACTGCTATTATATCACAAAGACATCCAAATTGCAAGGTGATCTTCTCCTTACGTTATGTGGATGCGCCGGCACTCTCTAAAAGCGCTTTGGTATAAGAATGCTTGGGATGACGGTAGATTTCCTCAGCAGTTCCGCTCTCGACAATCAAGCCATCTTTCATCACCAATACATGATCACACATCTGATATACCACTCGCAAATCATGGGAAATCATGAATATGGAAACCTTGGTTTTCTGTACAATGTCTTGCAGCATCAAAAGAATCTGCTTTTGCACCGTCACATCCAATGCAGAGACAGGTTCATCTGCAATCAAAAATTCCGGCTGCAGCATCAATGCCGCTGCAATACACACTCGCTGGCGCTGCCCGCCGGAAAGCTGCCACGGATACCGTTTGCGCAGTGTATCCTTCAGCTGTACCAATTGCAGCATTTGTGTCACTCGCTCCTGCATTTCTTGCGCACTCATGGATGTTACATTCCGCAATGGCTCTTGCAGAATCCATTCGACTGTTTTGGATGGATTCAATGAGCTTCCGGCATCCTGAAACACCATCTGCGGATGCTCTGTACGATGTGTGATCTCTCCCGTATCATCTCGATGCAAGCCGAGAATGGCTTTGGCAAGTGTTGTTTTGCCGCAGCCGGATTCCCCAACCAATCCCACAATCTCTCCCTGCTGAATGGCAAAGGAGATATGATGCAAAACCTGTTTTTTCTGCTTCTTCTGAAACAGCTTGCGGCTTTCCATCGGATAATATGCGCACAAATCCGATACCTGCAGCACAGATTCTCTGTCTTCCTGAGGCAATGGACGAGGAAACCGTTCAAATTTCGGTACTGCTGCCAACAGTTCTTTGGTATATTCTTTCTGCGGAGCAGTAAAGATCTGCTCTGTTGCGCCTTCTTCCACAGTCTTTCCTTGCCGAAGCACCAGCATACGGTCACAAAGTGTCCGCACCAGCGCCAGATCATGCGAGATAAACAAAATGGCAGTGCCATGCGTTTCACTCAGCTTATGCAGCAGAGCGATCATTTGCTTTTGTACTGTTACATCAAGTGCTGTGGTAGGCTCATCTGCCAAAAGAAGCCTCGGTCGGCAGATCATTGCAGCGGCAATCATCACACGCTGACGCTGCCCGCCGGAAAGTGCATGGGGATACGTATGATAAATCCGCTCGGTGTCAGTCAATTCCACCTCGCGAAGCGCCTCCATGGCACGTGCTCTGCGCTCTTCAGCATTGAGGTTTGTATGCAGTCGCAACGCTTCCTCAACCTGCCATCCAATCGTGCGTGAGGGATTCAATGACGTCATCGGCTCTTGGAAAATCATACCGATTTCTTTGCCCTGCACTTCACGGATTTCCCGATCGGTACATGCCAGAAGATCCCTTCCATCTAACAGAATTTGACCCTCTATCCGCACATCCTTCCGTTTCAGCAAGCCGGCAATGGCAAGTGCACTGATCGTCTTTCCGGATCCGGATTCACCTACCAGACCCACTTTTTCTCCAGCCTCGATGGTCATACTCAGATTCTGCACCACAGTTTCCGGCTCTTTGCCATCCAGAAAGGTAATGCTGAGATTGCATAGTTTCAACAATGACATCCTTTTGCCTACTTTCTTCCGGTGCTCAGACCATCGCCCATCAGACCAAACCCCAGCACCAGCAATATCAATGCCACACCAGGAAAGATACACAAGGACGGTGCTGTCAACAAATATGTCTGAGATTCTGCCAGCATACTGCCAAGACTCGCCTGAGGCGGCTGTACACCAATGCCCAGATAACTCAATGCAGCCTCGGAAAGCACCGCATTGTTAAAGCCAATCAGGACTGCAGAAATCAATACAGATCGAATATTGGGCAAAATATGGACAAACAGTATTCTTGCATGTGATGCACCGGCAAGTCTTGCTGCCTGTACATAGCCAAGATACCGGCTGCGCAGAAACTCTCCACGCACTACACGGGCAAAGCTTGGTGCAAATGCAATGCCTAAAGATAATATGACATTGATCTCTCCGGTTCCCAGCAAAGCAATCACAACCAATGCAAGCAATACACTGGGAAATGCAAGCAGTGCATCGGCAATCCGCATCAGTATCGTATCCGCAAGCCCACCGAAATATCCAGAGATTGCTCCAATTACAATACCGAGTCCTGCACCCAACAATACCGTACCGCAGGCTACCAGCAAGGTACTGGTACCGCCATCCATCACACGGCTCAGCACATCTCTGCCAAAGGCATCACAGCCCATGGGATGCGCAATGGAAATCCCCGCAAGCTTCATGGATGCATTCATTGCCTGGGGATCATAGGGCGTCCAGAAGCAGCCGATCAGGAAAAACAGCAGAATACTGCCTGCCAGTACGGCTCCGATCCAAAACGTAATACTTAATCTTTTCATGCAATTACGTCTCCACATGAATCTGCGGATCCAATTTGCGATATAACAGATCCACCAGAAAATTCACAACAATTACAGTAATCGCCATCAGCATAATAATCGCTTCCACCACAGGATAATCTCTGTTCATAATGGATGTCAGCAAGATTCTGCCAATTCCGGGAATTCCAAACACCTGCTCTATAATGATGCTTCCGGTTAAGATATCCGACAACGCCATGCCGAAAAAAGTCAAGACCGGAATCATCGCATTCTTCAGCACATGGCCATACAACACCTGATTCCGTGTATTGCCACGGCTATAGGCTGTACGGGGATAATCCTTGCCAAGCTCTGTGACCAGCGCACTCCGCAGCGTTTTGACCGCCATTGCCGCCTTGGGCAACGCAATCGCAAAGGCAGGAAACAGCAAATATCCGAAAAATCCGGCGGGATTCTGCTGCATGGAAACAAAACCACCCGGCGTAAACCAGTGCAACACCATACCAAACAAAAGTGTAATCAAAATACCGGAAAAGAACGGCGGCACGGACATCAAAACTTGATTTCCCGCACAGATTACCGTATCCAGCTTCCCACCTCGATGTTTTGCACTGAGGATGCCCAGCGGAATGGAAATCAACAATACCATGACAAATGCCATGCCCGTCATACAAAGCGATATCGGAAGCTTTTCTAAAATCATATCACTCACAGGGATATGATATGAATAGGATTGGCCCAGATCGCCTTTGCAAAAATGCAGAAGCCATCGCATATAGCGCTGCAAAAACGGAACATTCAATCCCATTTCTTCACGAAGCGCCTCCAGACGCTCAGGAGTTGCATTGGTACCAAGCTGTGCCAATGCCGGATCTCCGGGAATCACGGCAAAGGCCCAGAACACCAGAAACGATACAAATAGCAAGGTCATCAATAAAGATACCAGCTTTTTTCCGGCGTATTTCATATGCGACTCGCTCCTTTTTACGAGGCTGCAACCGGCTTGATCTTTGCAATATCCTGTACATACAAAGGATAAAATGCATATCCGGTATAGTCATCCCGCAGTGCAACCATTTCTGCCAAATCCTGAATATATACATTGGCTGCCGTCTCTGCAAGAATCATTTCACATTCCTGATACAGTTTGGTCTGCGCTGCATCATCCAGCTCCAGCTGTGCTGCTTGATATGCCGTATCATAAGCTGTGTTCTGATAATTGATAAAATTATTTCCGGCATCCGAGCAGAATCGAGAAAGCATTGCAGTGGCTGTCAGATTGGAGGCATCTACACCGACTACGGTTGCCTCGTACTGCCGCTCGGAATACACAGAGCTCAGCCATGTATTCCATTCCACCTGCTCTATGGCAACATCGACACCAACCTCTTTCAATTGCTCCACAAGGATCTGCGCCGTATCAACGTGCTGCGGATAGTTGCTGGGAACCGTCACCGTAAAACGCAGACTGTTTTCATAGCCTGCTTCCTTCAGAAGCTGCTTGGCTTTCTCCGGCTGATAAGAATAGGTATCATTCAGCGATGGCAGATAATACTTTCTGAAATTGGGAAACATACTGCTTCCAACCTGTTCCCCTTTGCCATCAGATACCAGCTCTAAAATCTCGTTCTTATCTACAGCATAACAAAGTGCCTGCCGGACACGCTCATCCGCAAAAGGCGCAAAATCATGATTCAGATACATTGCCTGTACCAGATTCATTGTGCCCTCCAGCACGGTAAAATCTTTGCTCAGCTGCTGTGCCTGCGATACCGGCAGATGTGCCATCATATCTACAGCACCGCCATTCAAATTCATTACCAGTGCATCCGGATCTGCACAGACCTTGAAAGTCACTTTTTCAATATAGGCCGGATCACCCCAATAGGCATCAAACTTCTCCATGACGATGTTTTCCTGCACAGAACGGGACACATAACGATAAGGTCCGGTTCCAATCGGATTGGTGTCGGCATCCGTTTGTCCTGCCGGAAGAATCGCTGCCTTGACCGATGCAATATATGACAGAAAATCTGCATCGCGCTCGGCAAGAGTAATGACTATGGTGCTTTCATCAGCTTTCTCAATGGTCTTGATATTAGAAAATGCCGGTATCAGCGGTGTTCCATCGCTGGTATCGGCACAAGCTTCGATTGATGAAATAACATCCTCTGCCGTTACCGTATTTCCATTATGGAACATTACATTGTCTCGCAGAATGAACATATAGGCAAGTCCATCCTCAGAACAATGATAGTCCTTCGCAACAGCAGGAATCAGTTCTCCGTCACAATTCGGCTTGTACAGACCCTCGAATACATTAAACAGGATCTCACGGGTGGCGGCTGCTTCTGCTTTGTGAGGATTCAAGCTCTCCTCCAAGTCCTGCGCAATGCCGACTGTGATGTGTGAGGAATTTTCATCACCTGTCTTGTCACTCGCGCCTTTGCATCCGCTGAGTGCTGTGGTCAGTGTTGTAATCACGAGCAGCCCAAGGATTCCCTTTTTTATGGCTTTCTTCATGTTACCATTCCTTCCTAATATTAAATTTTCATGCATACAGGTTCGACAAGTGCTTTTCCATTCGGATAAAGCCTCGCTTCCGCATACATATATAGTATACCACAACTACTCTGAAATTGCAAGTAGTTTTTGGAAATCAAAACCCAGCTTCCAAAGCAAAAAGCTCCTCTCAAGCTGTGAGAGGAGCTTTTCAAGCTGACTTATTCGCCAATGTACCGAAGCGAAATATCTGTGAACCAGAATGTCGCTTCTTCATAACCGCAATCGAAACCTAATCTGCCATCCGAGCAGGTTTCGCTCATGGTAAACCGATAGGTAATGGTAACCGCATCCTCAACGGCTTCCGTTTCCCACTCTGCAAACTTCGTATATTCACCGCCGTTTTGCTGAATAGTTGCACAGAAGGTGGCTGCTGCATCGGATTGAACGGTAAAGACCAATTCATAGGTCTTGCCGCGATAGAGATTCAATCCGCCATAGGTTACTTGGTTGCAGTAGGGATAGGATCCGACCTCTGTGGTGATGACTCTGATACTGCCATCGGATTCTACCTTGACCTCGCCCTTGGCATCACCCTGATAGCTCCCCCAGCCCCATGGATCGACAATCATGTTTTCGGTACTCAGCTGGATTTTACCACACAGCAGATCAAGATACTTCTTGGCATATTCGGGTCTCTTTTCAAAGAAACGGCGAATGACCTGAGACTCACTATTGATGCTGTCCTCCCAGAGCCCGTATCGTCTGGCAGTCGCCATCACTGCATTCCTGAGCTTTGCTGTGAACTCATCCACACGTGCAGTCATAATATCCACAGCAAAATGCTCCTCCATAACCAGAAGATAATTCTCATAGAATGCTTCGGCAAAGGATTTGTTTTCCATCAGCTGATAGAACAATGCTCCCAGATTGCCCCATTCCTTTTCTGTGCGCAGACAGCTGAGCGCATCATAGGCATAGCCGGTATCACCACGACCGTACAAGCCCGTAGAAAACTCGGTATCATACAGGATAAACCGCCATTTTCCGTCAGCATAGGGATTCAGCTCATCCGTGACATTGGCACGCCAAAGCATCCAGTTATTGGTGCCTTCTCCATTGAACCAGTCGTAATTACAGATATAGGTTTCCACTGCTACATAATCCATAAAGCTCTGGATATCAATGGTATCGCAAACACGCTGATAATTGGCAGCCACAGACAGATCGGCTTTCAATGCCCACTCCATAAAGTCGATATAGCTTTGTACGATTGCGGTATCGCCTTCGCCCTCATAAGTCTTGATGGTGGTGACATTTTCTTTTGGAATATCATAATGCGATTCCAGATACTCATCATCGGGCTTTTCCTGCATGGAGTAATATCCCCAGAATTCACCATCCAGGAACACTGCATAATCCGCCTTGGCCAGCGTGGAAATCGCAAGACCCGATGCGGAAGTATGGATCAGATCATCACGATATCTTCCATAAGACCAATCATTGCCGCCGTTGCGGATTGTAACCTTATCAAATTCCTTAATCTTTTTGCCGTTGGCATCGGTCAGGCCATCAAAGAATGCATAATCCATTTTGGAACTGCCATATTCGCCGCGCGCATAAAAGGTCATACTCTTTTGTGCATAAGAACGGGTTGCATTGCCCGAAATTCGCACGCCAACATCCTCGGTATAAGCGAGAACACCGTTTTCAAACACTTGAATCGTAACAGGACGCTCCCATTCTCTTCCGCTCTGATTATAATTGGTGGGATTGCGGGAATCCCATGATTCATATTCCTGATAATCGGCACTGTCTTTCCACTCGTAATATCCGTTGCCCACAACATAAATACCCGTATCCGGATCGAAGAAATGATCGCTGTCGGTCACAAGGGAAAGCACTTTCATCGTTCGGTAGAAATCCGTTTGCTTACCTACAAAATAACTGCCGGTCACCACATCACTGTAATTCCCCTTCGCATCTTTGCAGACAGCCCGCACTACCATACCTTTGTCTACATTGAAATTCGGCGCATTGACACCATCCAATGAAATATCCGTAATGGCACTGTATACATTGGGCTCATCGGTATTGTCATAAATGGAAATAGAAGCCTGATAGACCTTGGCAGTATCCGAGCTGCGGGGATCACTGCCATCCATGGTATAATATATGGTATTTCCGTTGGCATCGGAGATATCCAAATCAAAAGGATTGTCATAGAATCCGCCGGGATGCGAAAGCAACGGCGCTGCTACTACAATCAGGATCTCCGCCGTATTATTGCTTGCCTTCGGAGTCGCTGTCAAATAATTGAATGTTTCTGATCCGTTCCGATATCGGCCATAGGTCATATCCGCATCCAGAGCAGGTACTGCAACAGAATCCAGCTCACCGAATTCCGGATGATTCAAATATACGGTTTCACCATCCGCACTGAGCTTGAATGCTGCATGATACTCACCTGCCGCCTGTGTTGCGGCATCATCACAGAATACCAACAGATACGCATTGGCACGCAAGACTGTTCCTGACGGGAAGGCAAGCTTATATTGATTCTTGATGCCATCCGACAAGCCGATTCCATCCAGCGGCAAATCCCTGCCGGAACCATTGTACAGCTCAATCCAGTCAGGCGCTGCACCCGAGGCATCCTTGATGGTAGTCTTGTTGGAACTGCATACCTCATTGATCACCAAGCCTTTATAATCCTCAGCCGACAGACTGCCGGGTTTGGTTGTCGTGGTTGTCGATGTGGTTGTTTTTGTGGTGGTGCTCGTCGTTGTGGTAGTTGTCTTGGATGTAGTGGGCTTCGTGGTAGTGGTTGTGGTAGTTGTCTTGGATGTGGTAGGCTTCGTGGTAGTAGTTGTGGTAGTTGTCTTGGATGTAGTGGGCTTCGTGGTAGTGGTTGTGGTAGTTGTCTTGGATGTGGTAGGCTTCGTGGTAGTAGTTGTGGTAGTTGTCTTGGATGTGG
>JAFXJT010000063.1 GCA_017532085.1 Oscillospiraceae bacterium
AACCAGAGAAACTGCCACTGCTGTCGTTCTCTTATTCAAAAGAAAAGGAGAATCGACAATGAAAGAACAACTAATCGCAGAGGTGCAAAGGCAGATGTTGCCTTACCTCAACAATGAGCAGCTTCGCAAATTACGCGCAGCTATGGAATACGCCCTTCGCGGCATGGAGGTCATAGCAACCGATCAGCCGCTGGAGCAGGAACACACGGATGCAGTGGCTGCATTTATTGCAGCCAAGCGGATTGAAGGATGCTCCGAAAAAACGCTGACTTACTACCGCAAGACCATCGAAGCTATGATGGCAGCGATAGGCAAACAGCCGCAGCAGATCACCACGGATGATATACGGCAGTATTTAACTGCATATCAGGTGCAGCGAAAATCCAGCAAAGTCACCATAGACAACATCCGGCGCATTCTTGCTACCTTCTATTCGTGGCTGGAGGATGAGGATTATATCGTCAAAAGCCCTGTCCGCAGGATTCATAAGGTGAAAACCGCCAAGATAATCAAAGATACCTATACGGATGAAGCGCTGGAGCTGATGAGGGACAACTGTGATTCGCTAAGAGATTTGGCGATCATTGATCTGCTGGCATCGTCCGGCATGCGTGTCGGAGAAATGGTGGCACTGAACCGCGACGACCTCAATTTCAATGAGCGGGAATGCGTGGTGTTTGGCAAAGGTAGCAAGCAGCGGCTGGTGTACTTCGATGCCAGAACAAAAATCCACCTGCAGAATTACTTGGACAGTAGGACGGATAACAACCCCGCGTTGTTTGTAACGCTGCGAGCACCATACGATCGGTTGCAGATCGGCGGCGTGGAACTACGATTGCGGCAGCTTGGCAGGAGGTTATCCCTACCAAAAGTGCATCCGCATAAATTCCGACGCACACTGGCAACTTCTGCAATAGACAAAGGGATGCCAATAGAGCAGGTGCAGCAGCTTTTGGGGCATCAAAAAATCGACACCACCATGCATTACGCCATGGTGAAGCAGCAAAATGTAAAGCTGGCTCATAGAAAATACATCGGATAGGACGGTAGCAATATGAGAATAGGAGATTTTTGTAAAACTAACCTCCACACATATTCCGAGAAAGAAAAATGGAGTGAAATCCACTATCTTGATACAGGAAATATCACGCGTGGAAAAGTGGATGAGATTCAGATACTGGTACCGGGCAAAGACACAATACCCAGCAGAGCGAGACGCAAGGTGCAGATTGACGATATCGTTTATTCTACAGTGAGACCAAACCAACGGCATTATGGAATTATTAAAAATTTCGACCCCAACATGTTGGTTTCGACAGGATTTGTTGTAATCACTGTTGATCAGCAAATTGCGGATTCAGACTTTATATATTACTTTTTGACCCAAGACGATATTACGGAAACACTGCAGGCTATTGGAGAACAAAGCACATCCGCCTATCCGTCCATTAAGCCTGTTGACATCGAGAATTTGGAAATTGAACTTCCATCGCTTGAAGAACAGCGAGCAGTAGGAGCCTTCCTCCGTCTGTTGGACGAAAAGTGCGCGGCTAATGATCGTATAAACGATAATTTAGCGGCTTAAAGGTCGATTTCGGACACATCGATTTCGCCGCTCATAAGGCGTGGCAGCAATGCATCTCGCAACGCAGCAAGCCGATGGTTCTCAATACTATTGCTCAGAATTTGATCAAACATCGGTTTTGCAAGGGACAAAAACTCTGTAGCTGTATCATCAGCGATCAATTGAATGCTTTCGGTTTCAAAATCACGCGTGGTTATAGCATCAAAGACAGCGCCGCTGGCCTTGTGCTTTAACGCCTGTACAGTATGCATGGTATAAAA